>JAAQVN010000002.1 GCA_011754535.1 Enterobacter asburiae
AAGCGAACTCTGTCTAAACGGCAGAGTTCGCTTTTTCTTGTCGATGAGAATACCAGTTACGTCAACCTATCTTACCTTTAATGTATGAACCGACATGGGTTAACAAACACCTCATAGTCGTTTAGGCTTAAAGGGTGTTATCCATGATGAGGAATAACGCTTTCCTTATGCAACCAGCGAACAAGAACCTCACACCCGACAGGTACAGCCGGCTCCCCTTTCATAATGGGTTGATACCAAGGCTGTAACTCATGGTTACTCATCGCGGTAATAAGCAGCTTTTCGGGAGTGAGAGGCCTTCCGGCCCATAGGTAATACGCAGAAGCTATTACCACATAAAAAAACTAAAAATATCAACAACATGAATCGATAAATTTCAGGGGAAAGGTGATGATATCGCGCGCATCAATGCTTGACGACAGCCAGTATCCATAGGCCTCAGAGTGTATCTTCGCACTTTGCTCTACCGTAAACGGAGAAGAATTAATGACACCGTCTTGCCCCATCCGGCCATGATCTGTCAATAGTACAACGGGTAAAAGCTCCGAAACCGACTCCAGAATGTTGCGGATATAGTAACCATCCGTGCTGGTATAAAGCCCATTGCTATTCTCGCGCAGATGAAACACGATAAAGGGATGCCCCTGAAGGGCGCGAGTACTGGCGGGTCAAGTAGAGATTTCTTTCAGTCCCAGGCAGAACTTCCCCTGGCAGCGAGGAGCTGTACACCTCTCCTGATTTCGCTAGCTCAATATTCCCTACATTCGGTGTAATGGCCAACTGGCGGCGCAACTCAGCTACAGTGCGTGGTGTGCAGGGGGCTCCAATCAATGGACGCATGGACTGAACCGATTTATTAACATGCGTCAACAGGGAATCCAGCTGTTGTTGTGCACGGGCCATATTGTCATGCTGCTGATTTTTAACCCAATGAACCGTTTGCAGATAGAGAAAGGATGTTGTACCCGTCAGGCAAATGATAAATACGAGAATAGTCAGTGCAATGCGATACATCTGATGCTGGGGATGAGTTTTCATTGGCGGTCAAAGATATGTCTGGAATATAACAGGAAGTGTGGCAAATTCTTTAGAAATGTCCACATGCACTCATTTTCGACACATGCACTCCAAGAAATTTCTGCTCTATCTTTACTCCCCCGGTCATAGTAGCCTGCCCGATATTCATTCGAACAACCGGATGCAGGGGGCGAACAGACTATGCATATTACAGAATAATTAAGCTAAAGAAGAATGAGCGACTCACATTAATAATGGGCGTTTTTTCCTGGGGCAAGATCCGAAAAAACAAAGCCACCCTGATTTATTCATGAAAATTCCCTGACACTCTGAGCGGGCTAGTGATGTTTAGAATGCGCCAGGCCATAATAATCCATGATTTGTTTTAAATGTTGATGCACTACAGCAATCTTATTAACCCTTTATTTAATGCCCGGGGCTATGATCTATGATGAGTGCTGAATTATCGTATTTAACGTTACGGAAAACTGCACTATGTCGTTGTCGCCAGTAAAATTCATCTCCCGCCGCGCGGTACTGCTTTGTATCTTCGCGCTGGCCATTGCCACTGTTTTACTGGCGGTATTTCTGCATAAGCCAGCACAACCTGCCTACATTGTAGCTACGGTGCGCCTGGGCAGTATTGAAAATGCCGTACTGGCTACCGGTCGGCTGGACGCAGTTGAACGCGTCAATGTAGGCGCACAGGTTTCCGGCCAGGTAAAATCACTGAAAGTCAAAGTGGGTGACAAGGTGACCAAAGGACAATCTGTCGCCGACATTGATGACCTGCTCCAGCGTAACGACCTGCGGACTGCAGAAGCCAGTCTGAATGAGATCAAGGCCGATATGCTCGCAAAACAGGCACAGCTCAAACAGGCTGAATCGAAATACAAACGCCAGCGCAGGATGCTCAGTGAAGAGGCCAGCTCTCAGGAAGACTACGAGGATGCGGAAACGACGCTTGCCACCCTGCGGGCGCAGATGCAGTCGCTTAATGCCCGACTTGTACAGGCGCAAATCACCGTCGACAAAAAGAAAGTCGATTTGAGCTACACGCGCGTGGTTGCCCCGATGGACGGGATTGTCATTGCGGTTGTCACGCAGCAGGGCCAGACCGTAAATTCCACCCAGAGCGCACCCACCATCATCAAACTTGCCCGCCTTGATGTGATGACAATTAAGGCCCAGATATCTGAAGCTGACATCACGCGTGTCAGACCGGGCCAGAAAGCCTGGTTTACTATCTTCTCAGAGCCTGAACATCGTTACGATGCCACACTGCGTTCCGTTGAGCTGGCACCGGAATCGATAATGAAAGACGATTCACTGGCCAGCAACAGCACGTCCTCGGGGTCGGGAACGTCAAATGCATCCGTTTATTATAACGCGCTCCTCGATGTCCCAAACCCCGGTAACCGCCTGCGCATTGCCATGACCGCTCAGGTCTCAATGGTGCTTGGCGAAGCAAAAAACACCCTCCTGATACCTGTCCAGGCAGTGCATAAAACAGCGGATAAAAAATCGCAGGTTCAGGTGCTGACCCCGGACGGACATACTGAGGCGCGTGAAGTCAAAACCGGTATCACCAACAATGTTGATGTGCAGATCCTCTCCGGACTGAAGGCAGGTGAAACCGTTACGCTGTCTCAGCCAGAGGCCAAACCTGCCGAGGGAGTATTCTTCCTGTGAAGGCGGTCATTGAGCTAAAAGGTATCAGCCGGACCTATTCAAACGGCAATCAGTCCCTCAGCGTACTGAAAGATATCAACCTGACTATCAGGGCCGGTGAAATGGTCGCCATCATCGGAGCCTCTGGCTCCGGTAAATCAACGCTGATGAATATTATGGGCTGCCTTGATGTACCTGACAGCGGCGACTACATAATCGGTGGCCAGAATGCAGCGCAGCTGTCTGCTGACGCGCTGTCACAGATACGCCGCGAGCACATTGGCTTTATCTTTCAGCGGTATCATCTGATGCCCGACCTCAGCGCACTGGGTAACGTGGAAATCCCGGCCATTTATGCCAACCGCCCCCGCGTTCAGCGTCGTCTGCGGGCAGCCCAACTGCTGGCCCGACTGGGGCTGAAAGGGTGGGAGCACCACCGGCCAGGCCAACTGTCAGGTGGACAGCAGCAACGCGTCAGTATTGCCCGATCGCTTATCAACGGCGGGGAGATCATTCTGGCTGACGAACCCACCGGCGCGCTCGATTCGCAATCAGGCCAGGAAGTTCTGGCTATTCTCAGTGAGCTAAACCAGCGCGGCCATACCGTCGTTATCGTTACCCATGATATGAACGTCGCGAAACGTGCCCGGCGCGTCATTGAACTTCGGGACGGTGAAATCATTTCGGACAGCGGACAAAACCCGGGCACGGGGCAACCGTTGCCACAATCGCCCCGAGTGTTGCAGACAGGCTGGCAGACCCTCCTGGATCGCACCCGTGAGTCGCTGCATATGGCGCTGAAATCGATGAATGCGCACCGCCTGCGCACCGCATTAACAATGACCGGTATCATTTTCGGGATTGCCGCCGTTGTCACCGTTGTCGCGCTGGGGGAAGGGGCCAAACAGCGAACGCTGGAAAACATCAAAGGGCTGGGGACCAATGTGGTCAGTATTTTCCCGGGAAGCGATTTCTTCGATGATGCCGCCGACAAAATCCGCACACTGGTCCCCGCCGACGCGGATGCCCTTGCAAAGCAGAATTTTATCGAAAGTGTCACGCCGGAGATCTACGCTCAGGACACTATCCGCTTTCGCGGAAAATCAGCTACAGCCACCATCAACGGCGTCGGGCGGGACTATTTTCACGTGAACGGCATCGAGATTATTCAGGGTGCCACGTTTCGCGATGACGGTCATGCCCTGCAGGAAGTCATTATCAATGATAACGCCGTACACTCCCTTTTTGGCGATCCGGGTGCCGATGCGCTGGGTCAGATCGTTTTTCTCGGATCTGTTCCGGCCCGGGTGATTGGTGTGGCAAAAAGTAACCGTGATTATCCTCCTAACCGAATCGCAGTCTGGATGCCCTGGAGTACCGTCATGTACCGCATGGTGGGAAAACCGACATTGAGTAGCATCAGCGTTCGACTGCGGGACGACGTCACCAGTGAGGCCGCGGTCAGCGCCATTACGCAGTTGCTGAATCAGCGTCATGGGGTAAAAGATTTTATGCTGTTCAACCGTGACCAGTTCCGAAAATCGGTTGAACACACGTCCATGACACTCAGCCTGCTGATCCTGATGGTCGCCTCAATCGCCCTGATTATCGGTAGCCTGGGGGTTATGAATATCATGCTGGTTTCCGTGACGGAACGCACCCACGAGATTGGCGTACGCATGGCGGTGGGAGCGAGACGAAGCGACATTATGCAGCAGTTTATGACAGAGGCTGTGCTGGTCTGCCTGACCGGCGGTGCACTGGGTATTGCCCTGTCATTCATCACCGGCCCACTGTTCTCTCTGATGGGGGGCGACATGCTCAACGCCATCTGGTCATGGCAAGCCGCCACCATTGCATTTTTCTGTTCAACATTAATCGGCATGGTTTTCGGTTATCTCCCTGCCCGCAAGGCAGCAAGAATGGATCCGGTCGCTTCACTGGCCAGTGAGTAAATGATGAAATTATTACCTTTTCCCTTATGCCTCGCCGTACTCCTCTGTGCTGGCTGCGGCAATATGTTAAAAAGGGAGTATCAACGCCCGCTCATTCAGTATCCGGACCACTGGCAAACTGAAACAGTCGGTACTGCGCCAGCCCCCTTTAACTGGCTGGATTTCCGCGATCCCGCACTCAACAATTGGCTGCATCAGGTGATGACCAGAAATAACGATCTGGCCCGGGCGGTGCTGCGCGTCTATCATGCGCAACTTAATGCCGAACGAACCGGTATACTCGCGGCACCAGACCTCAATGCCAGACTGAACAGCGGAGCAGAGCACGAGTTATCCGGATCATCATCCTGGCAGAATAAAAGTGGCGCATCACTGGATACCCGATATGAGGTGGACCTGTGGGGTAAGCTTGCCCGGGCGCAGGATGCTGCAGAGTGGCTAAGCCAGGCAAGCGAACAGGATTTACGGGCAGCAAGGCTCACGTTGCTGGCAAACGCCAGCACGAACTACTGGCGAATTGGCTACCTCAATGAACAAATCAGCATAAGCCAGGGAAGTCTTGAATATGCAAAGAAAACGCGCCAGCTGGCCAGCGCCCGATTCCATGCGGGAAAAATATCGCCCCTAGATGTGGTTAATGCAGAGCAAAATGTCCTGAAACAGGAAGCTCGCCTGCTGACGCTGCAGCACCAGCGCCAGCAGGCGCTGAATGGGCAGACCGTACTGCTGGGTGCCCCGCCAGGGAAAACGGTTGTTGAACCGGAAAACCTGCCGCAAGGACCACTGCCGCAGATTGACAGTGGAATTCCGGCCAGCATCCTGAGCCGCAGACCTGACGTGAATGCAGCAGAGATGCGCCTGCGAGCGGCCCTGTCCGACATTGATGCCAGACGCACACAATATTATCCGTCTTTCACCCTGACAGGTACGCTGGGCACAAGCAGCAGCGCATTACTGGCTTTTCTGGGCAATCCCGTCGCCGGCATCGGCGCCAGTCTGACCCTACCCTTCCTGGAATGGCGAAAAATGAATGTGGACGTCAAAATTGCCCAAAACGACTACGAACAACGTGCCCTGGAATTTACGCAAACCCTTTATAAGGCGATGTCTGATGTGGACAACGCCCTGTCTCTACGCGCACAACTGATGGCTCAGGAAACGCATCTCCACACGACACTGGCGCTGGCTCGCAAGTCTGAACGGCTGAATGAGGTACGTTACCGCGAGGGGGCTGTCACCATCACTGACTGGCTGAATGCTCAGGAACAACGCCGACAGATGGAATCAGCGCTCAACGAAAATCGCTTTAAACAGTACCAGAATATGATGAGCATTTATTTAGAATTTGGTGGAGAGGGAAAATGTGGCTATCAGTGAAAATAATAGTGACAGGTTATGCCTCTTATTTTTGTTACTACTTTTCTGATAGTTTAATAAGAATAAATACGGTGAGAAAGAAAAAATATAAACGGTCATCAGAACCAAGCGTCATTGGGTGAAAATAATATAAGGCAAGATATCTTGATGAAGAATATATCAATATATGGTCAAACTCACTATATGCGGTTATCGATATCAGAATTTTTGTTTCATTTAAAAGAAGAGATTGAAATGGTTGAAAACCTTTCAATTTTCGCATTTGAAGGGGCCTGGGTAAACCTGAAAGAGTTTTTGACTTTGATACAATGCACCTCGAGGCGCATCCTCATAATAGCTAAAGAAGGAATAATTGATTTTCTTTCAGCCATTTTAAGGTCTGGTAAAATCAGTTATGTATGCATCAATACCGATCTAACTCATTTGAAACAAGAAATAAAACGCTTTATACAATGCCTAACACCTCACATTAATAATTGTCCAGTGACACCCGCACTGGTTTTGCAGCCCAGGGAATACTGCATAATATCGCTATATCTCCAAGGTAGATCAATCAGCTATATTTCTAAAGTTATGGGTAAACCTATCAAGCAAGTACATAATTTTAGGCTCCACGCAATGAGAAAAACTGGTGTTTTTTCTGATGCTGCTCTGGTAAATCACTGGTGTATTATTGTTCATTGGTTATATTTAAAACCAAACTGTATAGTATAGAGTAATACATGGAGTTTATCGGAGATCATGCTGTCAGGCAGCGTCAAGCTGAGACAGATGCTCACCAAAATGTAAGCGTAGTGGGTCAAGGATCTGAGTTCAACTATTTCATAGCGATAACGAACTTTATAATTACTAAATCTCCCACGAGATCAGAGATCATCATTTATTCCTTTATGGGGTCAGTTTGGATATCGAAAATTATTGTACTATAAGGGCTTCCCCGGCATATCAACGCCGGTGTTTATGGTTTCTGTCTGCTTTTCAGTAAAAATAAAGGGGAGAGACTGCGGTACTATAAACGGCCATAATGAATCGTTATCGATTCGGACCCTGATGAAAGACGCGCGTGAGGCTCTTGTTCGTTAAGCGGATACGTATATCCTGTACAATATTCAGATATACCTCACGGGGTCTAACCCTTTATCATCAACGAGTTGCAGGTCAGATGGTCATACTGTTGCTTCGTACTTTAGCTGGCTGAGTACAGTCTGAAATCATCACCGTAATGCAATGATGCCCAGCACAGCCTTGCATTTTTGGCGGCGATGGCCACAACAGTGCGCCAGTATCCTCTGCGTTCGACCAGTGAACAGACCCAACGACTGAATGAGTCAGTCCTTTTCTCAGCGCCAATCAGTACTGAACGAGCTCCCTGTACCAGAAGCGTTCGCAGATACGAATCACCGGCTTTTGTGATCCTGCCGAGCTTCGACTTTCCACCGCTGCTGTATTGTGATGGCGTCAGTCCCAGCCAGGCCGCCAGTTGCCGTCAATTTTTAAATCATGTGCATTACCGATACTGGCATCCAGTGCACAGGCCGTTAACTCCATTAGCCGCTGACTGCGGTGATCTGTTTTGGCCATGCGCGACAAAATTCGGTCATATTCAGCGATGTTAGCTTCAATGCGATCAGCGTGTTCCAGCAAATCATCAACACATTGGTGAACCTGAAGAGGTAAAGAGCTCTTCTGCCCAGAAACCATGTGGCGCAGGGCATCTGTACTTTGTGGCGCGATGACATCGAATTCAGATATCAATCCTCGTAATCGATTATACGTTGCTGTTTTTTCTTCGATAAAACCCTGACGGGTACGATGTCAACACTGCATGGCCTGCAGGCTTTCGTCCTTCACTGGTACAAACCGCATATGCGGACGACGAACAGCTTCACATATAGCCTGAGCATCCGCTGCATCATTTTTCCCTGATTTACCGGCCATGCGGTAAGGCGATACAAACTTTGCAGCCATAAGGCGCGGTTCATGGCCATACTGCCGAAATAACCTTGCCCAGTAGTGAACTCCGGAACATGACTCCCCCCCGATAACACAGGGCGGTAAACCAACAATCAGTCCGGGAAGAGCGGCACGGGTTACTCTGGATTTAACCAGAACGGTTTTGCCATTCTGGTCAACGCAGTGAACCGCGAACATATTTTTAGCAAGATCGATACCGACAGTAGTGATGGTCATAACGAATCCCTCCGGGGCTGTGTTTACCCCATGATTGCACAAGAGTTAATCAAGCTCATTTCCAGGGGAAGTCCATTCCATTCGTTAAGCTCGTTTTTTGAGCGAATACAAAAAGCTTGCCATGAGCATACAGTGATAAAACAGACAGAAGGTTCTTCGCGCATGGAAGCAAAAAATTCTCACTGGAACACGCGGATGTAAAATAAAAATCAAATCATACCCCTAGACGAAAAATACGGCATTTTTTCGTATACAAGAATTTTATAAACCTTGACGCCTGGGAATTTCTACTTTTTTGAGGCCCCGGATAGGCATTAGTGCATGAACAAGCTCTACAGGACCGATTGCAGTTTCCATTCCTGTTGTTCAGGCAAATTTTACCTGTTTATTGCAGAGCGAAATATGATGATAACGGGAGGCCTTGCAGTGCTGCACCTTTTGCTAGCTCAGAACAACCAGCCCGACAGTCTTTTCCTACTCTTTGCTGACGGTCATAGGAAATGCTTTTGTTTTCAGCTAATTTGGTTTGAAAAATGAAATGCTGGTCGGTAAAGATAAACGAAATTTAGTTGTAGGTATTGTGGATAAGGTCTTTGCAATGATTGCAGCTAATGTGGGCCAGTAAGGGACGGTGAAAAGTATTACCGCCCGTATTCGGGCGGTAATAATTGAGATTACTGCTGCTTCCAGAGTGCACTCTGACCTGGGGTGGTGCCCTGAGCAATCCACTGACTCGCTTTCCAGACTTTACCGTCATGGCTGACTATGTTGCCCATCTGATAAACCATGGTAGAGAGCCAGGCAACAGGTTTGGCGTTATTATGCAGTTTCCAGCTGTCACCTTTTCCCGGTTCGGCGGTAGTCCAGTAGCTCGCCATATAGTTTACGCCGTTCCAGCTCACGGTATTACCCGCGGTGTAGGTTTTACCTGCCACCCAGCTTTCATAGGTCCCGGTACCTGGTTCGTCTTTGTCCATGACTTTTAGCGCGGCGGTTCCACTGGCTTTACGTTCACCGCTGTCCAGCTCGGCAGTAACTTTTACCAGATAATCACCTGCGGCCAGGCCGCTTTTCACGCTACCACTCTGATCAATACCCGGGACTTCATTGCCTGCTTTGAGCAGTGACCAGCTATAGCTTACTTTTCCTTGACTGTAGTCAAAGTTCGCCTTAGCGGTAAATTTACCGCCTTTGTCAGAGGTAATTATTGTCGGACCAGTAGGTGCTACCTGCGGAGCCTGTACATTCACTTTCAGCGTCGCTTTACCGGTCGCACCGTTTGCGGTTTTGCCGGTAAGCTCGAAGGTAGCCGAGGTACCGCCAGGGACGCCACCCTTTACAGTAATCTGCGTTTTAGCCTGATTTGCCGGGCTGGCGGTAATGCGGCTGTCGCCAGCTACTCGAGTCCATTGCCAGGATACGCCTGCTTTATCGCTGCTGCCGGTCACTGCGTAGCTATAGCCACTATTGGTGGTGGCAATTGGAGCGATGGTGTAACGATCGAGGCTTATCGCTGGCGCCTCGGCATTTTTCACGATCTCAATGGCGTAGCCATGGCTTTTATCGCTAACGAAAACTTGGTTTTCGCGTGGCTTTTGTTCGTTAAAGCGGATGGTACCGTCAGTCTGCTGCTGACCGATTTGTAATTCGTTGCCGTGATTACGGTTCAGTTCACGACCCAGTTCAAGTACCCACTGATTGTTATTGATGTTCTGTGCCGTTATCTTCAGATACACATCGACCAGATTATCGCCGCGGGTACCGCCCATCAGGCGGAAGCGAACTTGTTCCCCAACGGCAGGTTGATGCGCCATGGTGATGAAGTCGCCTTTGCTTACCCAATCGCTCTCATCGCCGCCGCCTTCTTCCTCTCCGCCGCCATCCGGGATTTCTGAGCCGTCACGGGGTTTGATGTTGACATCGCTACAGTTATAAAAGCCTTCGCCCACGGCATCAATGCGCTGCCAACGCGTAAAGATAACCGCAGTACCGGTCCTGTCTTCAGGAATGGTCACGTTCACCGTATGGCGATCGCTTGAATCGCCTGAAGCGATATCGAAGCGTTTAAGTAGCTCCACGTCGTTCCAGCCCAGTGCTTTTTTGGTCGGGTCGACGTTTTTCTTGTTGATGTAAAACTCAATAAAGGACGGGGTGTGCTTCGCCGTGTAGTAGTAAGTCATGCCGACTTTACCTTGCGAATCTGGCTGGAGGGTAGTCTTAGTCCAGTCTGCGCGCGGTAAGTTGAAGCCTGCAAATCCGCTGTTGCTACCGCTGCAAAGCATGCCATCTTTAACATCACTCTTGTCCACGGTGTGTGGGGCAGTCGCAAAACCGGTGAAGCCGTTCCAGTTGTCGAAGGCTGCCTGCTTTGACGGGCTAGCATCCAGTGCTGCTTTACAGGCAGCACTTTTCATTGTGGCTGGGTTCCAATGACCGCCTTGCGTATGGCATTCCCACTGGCGTGCTTTTGGGTTTTCCATTGCGCCGTGACCGAACACTGAGCCGGAGAAGGTCGACATGGCCAGGCTGCCGATGACAGCCGCCAGAACTTTCTTCTGAGGTATTAACATGAACGTTTATCCTTGTTCAACGAACATTAATAATGAAGGGCACAAGGTACCGTTCTGCAGTTGAGTGGGGAATAAGACGACAGAATAAGTGTATGAGAAACTTCTTTTTCACAAAGGATCGATAACAGCAGCTTTAAGATGTTTTTTATGTTATGTAAGTGCTTGTTGAAAATCATATTTCTCATTAGTTGCACTAGTACATAAATTCAGGCAGGTCTTTGATTTCGCAGTGCTAAATGGCCTAGTGAGAGCGAAGCTGCAAGATGCGACATCTGACTTTTTTGAACTGGATCGGATCTGACGCTCAGTGGAACGAAAACTCACGTTAAGAGATTATGGTTGACGTTTAAGGTGGATAGGTGCGCCGGTTATATCCGGGAAAGCGCATGAACCGGTATCCGGTGGCTCTGACTGCTCCTTCCGGAGCAGGACCTTCATCATTTATAATTCCCGCCGTTGTGATAGAATCGACCGGATATGTAAAGCAGCTTTCCAGCTGTCAACCGATCTCGGTGTTAATCAAAATATACTATCCCTACAAGAGGTTATAATGAAAAATCTATCGGCTTTGTCAGTTGTCTGTGCTGCACTGTTTTTCACCGTTCCTGTGTATTCCATGGAGGTTTCCGCTGATACGATTCAGACCATTCAGGAATATAAGGGAAACGTCCGTATTGTTTTTAAGCCAGCCGAGGAATTTAATATTACTTCGAAAAAAACATCAAAAGTTAATGACACTACCGTCTTCTCCGGGAACGTTGTCATTACATTTAAGGAAACCACGCTGAAAACGGACTCTGTTACTGTGAAAAAACAGGCAGATGGTTCTTCGCTCCTGGAAGCGAAAAAATTCTCACTGGAACACGCGGATGTAAAATAAAAATCAAATCATAGCCTCTGACGAAAATTACGGGATTGCATTCAGGCCTTCATAATGAAAGCCTGAATGCAATCCCGGCTGTACGTCTGAAGAATCTCGCTCGTTATGCAGGAATGACTTCGGTGTTCAATATCGCCAGGATGGCTCCGCAGAAAAGGACCGCGATACTGGTTGCCTTTGTCCTTGCATGAGAGACGCTGGCGCTGGATGATGCACTGGACGTTCTGGATGCCATGCTGGCTGTTATCATCCGTGACGCCAGTAAGATTGGGCAGAAAAAACGGTTCTGTCGCATTAAGGCGAGGTCGGGTAATAATTGTGTTTTTTTGTGATATTACCTGACCATGACTTTGATCCGGAACGCCTTCAGACGCCTGCATTACCCCGTTGATCTCATCGCGCAGTGTGTCCGCTGGTATCTGGCGTATTAGCTGAGCCTGCGTAACCTCGAAGAAATGATGGCAGAGCGCGGCATCATCGTTGACCATTCCACCCTGCACCGGTGGGTTATCCGCATGGTCCCCTACTGGATAAGGTTTTTCGTCGTTATAAACGGCGTCCTGGCGGACGCTGGCGAATGGATGAAACCTACGTGAAGGTCAATGGCCGCTGGCATATCTGTACCGGGCCGTCGATAACAGGGGCCGCACTGTCGATTTTTATCTCTCTTCCCGTCGTAACAGCAAAGCTGCATACCGATTTCTGGGAAAGATATTAAACAACGTGAAAAAGCGGCAGATCCCGCGATTCATCAACACGGATAAAGTGCCCACCTATGGCCGTGCGCTGGCTTTGCTCAAACACGAAGGTCGATGCCCGGCTGAAGTTGAACACCGACAGATTAAGTACCGGAATAACATCATTGAATGTGATCATGGCAAACTGAAAAGGATAATCGGCGCCATACTGGGATTTAAATCCATGAAGACGGCTTACGCCACTATCAAAGGTATTGAGGTGATGCGTGCACTACGCAAAGGCCAGGCCTCAGCATTTTATTATGATGATCCCCTGGGCGAGATGCATCTGGTGAACCGAGTTTTTCAAATGTAATGCCTTTCAATAAGAAAAAGGCTACCTTATCGCTAACTTTGCAACAGTGCCATTCGCTACATGTAGGGCTAGGGGCTGCCACGGCCGTGGGAAAGCAGCAGCGAAATAACCAGCGGCAGCTCTGCTCATGACGGTGTCCAGATGTTTCTGCATGGCGGCAATGGAGTACCGCATGAGTCTGAACGCCATATGCCTGTCGGGACTGTTCTGGTACTCAATGAGCGTATAAATGTATCCCTCACCCTCTGTGGTCTTCAGAGAGTACAGCACGTCGGCAAAATAGGTCCGCAGGTTTTCCTCAATAAAGGAGCCAGATTCCAGCAGCAGGTGGTCAGGTCACACAGCTGCAGCAGCATCTGCGGGCAGATGCAGGGCCAGAAAATCCCGGGCGGTATCCGTATGTGTCAGGAAGGCTTTAAACAGCCTGTCCTGGGGAACCGGTGACTTCCCGCACTTTCCTTTTCTGCCTGACATGCCGCGTCTCCGTTGGTTTAAGTGTGCTCATCTGGCAGTATTATACCGGAGCTGAGGTCCCAAACTGGCGGGCAACGGCGCTGATACTTGCACCTGCTTTCAGGTGTTCAAGCGCTGCCTGCCGCTGTTCACGTTGTCAGTAAATGAGGGGGGTTGTAAGAGGGAAGCCGCCAAAATTTTGCGGTCTACCATTTTTAGTGATCTTTCGGAACCTCGATAACTCCATCAGCAATCCCCTGAGCCAGTCGCTCCATCCATTTCGCAAAGCGAAAATAGCCAGGTTATTGCTGGCAGATGTAGTCCATCTGCACCTTTGATGTACTGTCCATCACTCGCTTTATCGTCCATGTAGTCGCTGTTGGGAAAAAATGCCCTGTCCTGTTCCGTACAGACAGGGTGCCTTAGCAGCCAACACCGGAGAAATGTAATGGATAGCTATTTTAACTACACTAAAGTATAGCCGCAGGTTTTTTGCAGCCTGAAGGAAGCATCGCCCTGCATGGAGAAAAGTCGCAATTTCTCTTTCCGGGAGTCTGTGCATGCATCAACGTCCGACTGAGCCGTTCTTCTCTGTTCAGAAAAGAATTATCCTCTATTATATCGTACCAGGCAGGTACATCATTACGTAGCTTTTTTCACAGAAAGGCATGACACAGTCGTTTTGTTAATGCTCCCGCAACAAAACGCTTATCATTTATAATGTAATGAGAGTATTCATGAAAATTGACAAACTGGCGCTGGCACTTGCTACACTCGTAGCCAGCGGTGCTGCCTGGTCCCACGGCTATGTAATGGATCCCCCTACCCGTGCTTATCAGTGCAACCTTGGGAAAAACACGAACTGTGGAATGATTCAGTATGAACCACAAAGCACAGAGGCCACCAAAGGTTTCCCTGCACGCCAGGTGATCCTCAACGGAATCACCATGCCAGTGGTGAGAGACGGTCAAATAGCCAGTGCAGAACACTCCCCCAACGGTAAATCAAACGGTGAACTGGATGAGCAGAGCAGCAACCGTTGGGTAAAAAATCCAATCAAACCAGGCTATAACACCTTTAAGTGGAAGTTTACCGCTAACCACCCGGCTTCCAAATTCGAATATTTTATTACCAAAAATGACTGGAACCCCGACAAACCATTAACCCGTGACTCCTTCGAATCCACCCCGTTCTGTACCGTTGACGGAGGCGGCGTAATGGTGAATGGGACGGCTACACATGAATGTGAAGTACCTGCGCATAACGGTTATCAAATTATCCTGGGCGTATGGACCGTCGCCGATACCACCAATGCATTCTACAGCGTAATCGACGTAGACTTTGGCGGTGATAACAAACCGGGTGTAGAAGAACACCAAAAACCAGTGATTGGTCTGGCGCAGAACAGCTATGTATTTAAGCAAAAAGATGTTTCAGAAGGCTATACGCTGGATGCCTCCACAACGAAGCACGCCACGCATTATAAATGGGAAGTGATTGGGGATGACTCCGGCTTCCGGCTCAAGAAAAAAGCCGATGCAGAACCATATAAGATGCTGGAAGGTAACACACTGAGCGCCCCGCTGGCCTGGGTTGATGCGGGGCACACGGGGCACACGACTTATCGTCTCACTGTGACCAACGAATGGGGTGAAGCAAGCAAAGACATCAAGGTAGAGGTGCTCCCCGGCAAACCAGATGAATCCGGCAGCTGGAAAGAAGGTCAGAGCTATAAAATTGGTGACACTGTGACTTATAAAGGAAAAATGTACCGCTGTATCAACGGTCATACTTCAAGAGCACACTGGGCACCGGGTGACGCCGCGTCATTATGGTCTATAGAGTAAATCCTTGAAGATTATATTCCCCCGTCGCTTGCGGCGGGGTTATTTTTTTCAAGTGTTGCCTTAAAGCTACAAGCTCAACCAAACCATTCGATTTGCATAGCCATTTCGGGTCTGTTCATAATAGGGGTCAGTTTGGATATCGAAAATTATTGTACGTTAAGCTCGTTTTTTAAGCGAATACAAATGCTTGCCATGAGCAACTTATGTGACTCATAGCAAATCCCTTAACTTTTAAGGTCGTATACAATCCTGGCATCCAGGTGGATGTCCTCCAATACCAGGAGTACTTCCTGCTCCTGAAGAAGCAGAACTGACACTTAACCTCCATTTTTGATTTGGTTCTTTAGTCAAATCTTTTACGAAGCGAAGTCGATCGCCCGGAGAATCACCAGGGCTGGTGAGATAAACGTTGTTTATCGCTTTTCTGATATAGAAAGACTCATCCTTATCACCCGTTGGAATAAATTCATAAACATAGCTGATATAGCCATGTGGGTCTGAAGTGCATATATCCTTTTTCGTACTAACGGCGGGTTCATTGTACCAGCTAAGGCAGGCATGTGTATCATCAATCCTGGTATAAAAAGGGTAGACGGGACCGTCAACACGGTGGTCTTTCCTGCGTTCAAAGCTCCACCACAAACTCATTGTGTTGTATTTTTGCTGAACAGCAGCATAGGTTTTTCCCTCCTCGTCTTCGTATATAAAGCCCCCAAGGGTCATGACCATGCCGTTACTGACTGAGCTGATCACGAAGGGTCCATATTCCAGGACGGGCTGGCCGGGATAGCTGAGCGTGTCACTGAGCCCTGTGATTCCGGAGGCCTCTTTCCAGGAGCCAGAGACAGATTCGGTAGTCTGGTCAGGCAGGATCCGCATATGCAGGTAGTGGTCGGTTGAAAACACCCAGTAATCGTTGTCATAACCGGGGATTTTCCATGAAGCCGGGATTTTCTGCTGGTTCTTCAGTAAATTCCAGTCAGAGAGGGGTTTCCACTGGTCCAGAGGGGTGTCGGTGCGGTTGGAGTCGATGGCTATCTGCATGGGACGGTACCAGTCGCCGCTGAAAACCCAGTACGTGTTTTCCTGGTCCGGCAGGGGAATGAAAGTATCTACGTGCCTGACCTCGTTGAGGGAGTTCCAGTTTCTGAGGGGTTTCCAGTTTTGTCCGTTGGGTGCAGAATCGTTGTTGTTCTGGTCCAGGGCTATGTGGAGATACTGGTCGCCCGAGAAGACCCAGTACTGGTATTTGTTGGTTCCTTCCCGGTGAGGAAGCTGGAGGAACGCATCGATGTGTTTTTTATCCTTCAGGGTCTTCCAGTCCTGAGAAAATTTTCGCCAGCCGGTGAGCGGTTTTTCTTCGTTGCCATACTGACCCACTTCGACTTTGCGGTAATACTCACCAGAGAACACCCAGAACTGATTATCCTCCCCCGGAACGGGAAGTACCGCATCCAGATAGGGTTGTATACGTGCAGGAGTCAAAGCCGGAATGGTCATTGCTGACGGGTTACCCTCTGAGTCAGTTACAGGAGTATTTGTCGCGGCAGTTCCGGAACTGAGTGGCAGTAAACCAGAGATGAGGAGGAATGCTCCGCCGATAATCGTTGTGAGATATTCCCGAGATCGCAAGAATTCGAATATTTCATTTTTAAAGCGGCTTAAACAACATACTTTTATATGTGGTTCAGGGGTAATAACAGAAATGAGGAACTTCAGGCCCGGAATATTGCTTATCATTGTCACTCCTTAACAGTTATGTTGCCGGAAAATCAACTCTCAGAAATTAAGTCCCTGAATTTCATCCTATCAGCTATAAGGCGAGGGGAATGAGATGTGCAGCGCATTATTCAGAATGCCGCCAAGCGGCATGGAGGCGCCAGCGGATGTTAATCAGGGCGTTGAAGGTCAGTGGCGCCGTAGCCCGGCGCAGCCGGTTACAGCTATGACAGGTTCTGCCAATCCATTCCTTCGCCCTGTCAGACCAAAACCCGCTGGAAGCGATACATAAGCTTTTGTGCGGCGTCGGAGTGGTCTCGACAAGGCGTAGCCGCAGTCGGGGCGTATCTCCGCGTTAGCGGGCCGTCAGGGCCGCTTACGGGCGTGTACTCAAAACTTCCAGCGACACTACTTACAGCCATTCAAATGTTTAGTTACATCATCCAGCATTAAAAGCGATGTTATTCCGGCCCTTTGGGCCGGGGCGGCCTCGCTTTTCAGTGGTGTGTTCCGGCTCAGGTGTTGCCGCTGTGCACGGTGAGGTATTCAAAGTTTTTTGCATGTTGTAACTACTGGTGTCAGTGATGCCCGACGCGTAGCGGAGGGTGCTACTTCTGGTTTTTCCGAACCGGCGCGGACGAAAGTCCGCTGCAAGGGCGGGCATTATTACGTTGTGCACAGATTTTTCAGGGACAGATAACTGCCCTGATTCGTTTTCAGGGGATTAATAAAAGGAATTAAGACTATATTGCGGGTTTCCTGATATACGTTTGTTGATTCTGACCATTATCTGTTTGCGGATTTTTGTGGATATCGTGGCGGCCGGAGAGAAAATGCGACGGCTGAGTAGGGTTATGCGGCCGGATATGGCCAGAACTGACGTCAGGGCGGCGATCGGGAATGAAAATCGCGAACCGGAACCAGCGCCAGAAGCCCCGAAAGGGGCTTCTGGCGAAAGAAATCAGTTTTCAGGTTGTCGCTAGTGAGGCGGCGGGGCCGTCAGCGAGAGCTGGAGCTGATACAGGTGATCGACGGCCAGCTTCTGCAGGCGGTCGTCAGAACACCAGTAGAGTTCATCTGCCGGCATGGTTTTGCGCAGGAATTCCGCCATCTCGTGAATCTGCTGGTCTTTGGGCAGTCTGGCCAGTCTGTTGGCGCGCTTGCGCGCTGCGCCCTTCTCCCGACGATATCTGAGTGCTTCAAGCGTGCGCTGCGCGTACCAGCGCTTTCTCGCCGCATGCACTGAAATCTCCTCATCCTCACGGATAATGCCGTCCCGGATAAGCGCACGTCGCTCCTCACACTCCCTGAGTTTGCGGGTCTGCTGCTCAATCAGCTTGTCCATGTCCACGCCCAGGAGCTGCCAGCCCGTAAGAGTGATCCACACATATTTAGGCAGGCGCTTACGGGACTCTTTGTCCCAGGAAGTCTGTTCTGAAACACCAAGCACGCCGAAGCGCACTTGCTCGGCAATCAGATTTGAAAGGCGTGATACGGTGACTTCCGTGCCGGCAATGACATTCCCTTTTGCATCCTTTGGGCTGAGTTCTCTGGCCAGCCTGGAGATGCACATTCCGACCGTGTGCTTGCCTGCATCACAGAAGCTGATGAGCACCGGCCACAGCGCGTCGAGCAGACGCTGTTTTTCAGGCCTGAAGGCGTACCTTCGCCCCGCCTGCCGCCGCTTCTGGACATAAAACGGGTGAAGGGACATATGCATGCGCAAGTTGTATTCACCGGTTTCAGGCTCCTTCCGGACAAGACGGTTATAGGCGCGGCCCAGCTGCCCACCGAGCGCCTTATAGCGGGCAGGACGGAACCAGAGAGGATTTTCGCATTTAGGTTTGGTGGAATGCTCGCCGCGATGACGCCGTGTACGCTTCTTTTCCGGGGCTACCAGAAAAGAATCAACGTGTCCGTCATCAACGCCCTGCCAGAAATGGATTTGGTCTTCCGTATCAAGCTGACTCCAATGAAATGGGTTAGTATTTTTACTCACTATCCCCCCCAGCATTCGACACCAGTCGGGTTTCAATCAACGCGAGCGGAGACACACCCAAAAACTCAAATAAGCGTGGTGTAAAGGTGATTATTGAGTGAACATACTGAGTATTATTAAACTCTGACGGCGCGAGACAGGCTATAAACCCAAAATCTTCCTCAAGTGACTTGATGGCACGAACAGCACGCTCAATGGACAAATAGCCACTAGCCGACTTTCTGGCTAATCCACATTCAAGAGCCAGCTCAGTCACTGAACGAATCACTGTATTTGATAGCGGATCATAATAGAAGCACATGGCCTTCAGCAGAGCAGATATAGCTTTACGCCGGAGTACTGGAGGTTTGCGTTTACGTTTACCACTGGCACACGAAAACGCAGAGGCGATGTCGAATGCAAATCCTTCAGTGAAACCGTCCGTTTTCTGCATCAATTTTTTACAGAATGACGAGGTCTCTTTTCCCTCCGGAACATTAAACACCGGATCAGGGTTTTGCACTTGGAGATATTGTGATAGGGGTTCAGCCACACCTTCCCGCACTTATGTTGCACGGAAGGAGTAAATGGCACAGAAACGGGTATTGCAGTTTTCTGAGCATAAAACTATACTCCCTGCATAGAGCAACAGCTTCTATACAGTTTAAGTAGGCCCCGTTAATCTCCTGACCCGCCAAGATTAGAGAGATTATCGGGGTTTTTGCTTTTCTGGTTCCGGGTAGACACCTCATCAGAACCAGTTCCCTGCCACCTTACGGCGTGGCCAGCCAAAATTCTTCAGACGATCAGTAATCTAGCATTGAACATCAAAAAGTAAAGCCTTTACTTCAGCAGCCCCTGTTCACTAAGTTCCCGCTCGATGAGTTTTTCAATGAACTGGGCCTGAGTTATCCCTTCCTGATCACAGAGCGCAATCATGCGATCTTTAAGAGGGTTACGGATAAAGACTTTCACTTCTTTGTGTGTAATCCGCTTTCGGGCTACAGCCGCTAACTGCTTCTCAGAAGCAGTCATCGGATTACCTTTTCGGTAAGAACGCTTTTCTTTCGATGAGGAAGTTACTGCATTTTCGACCTGCGACATCTCTGCCTCCTCAAGGATCAAACTTGGATCGTTTGCAGAGGATACTACAGATATCTGAAATCAGCGACTTAACTTTACGCGTAAGTGTGAGCCATGTTGGCGCATGACTCACCTAGATGGATGTAGATTGCGGATCAAATGACGATGCGACTTAGTATGAAGAATGCCACTCAGTTCCTCCGTCCCAGCGTGACTGCCAGTGCTGAAGGTAGGTTTGTGCCACTTCCGGCACTTCATTAATAACCAGCACATTCTCGCTATTCCTCGATGCAGCAGAGCGAGTGTAGTTAAAGCTACCAGCCTCAACTGTATGATTATCAACAATAATGACTTTGTCATGCATGATGGCGTAGCGACCGTTGGTGCGCAGCGGAATTCCCGCGTTCACCACGACGTTCATCGCCGCCTGGCTGGCTTTACTCCGGTTGCTCTTTTCATCGATCACTATTCTTACGTCCACACCACGGCGCTTTGCCCGGACAAGCGCACTAACCACCTCCGGAGACGTAAATGAGTAGCCCATCAGCCGAATTTCCTGCTGTGCTGACTCAATCGTCTTAAGGACCAGCTGCAACGCGCTGCCTTCAGGTGAAAAGCCGACCTGAACGGAGGGTGCCGCTGCTGCGGGCTGAATACAGCTCAGCGAAAGGCATACCAGACCGGACACGGCCAGCTGGCGGAAGGTGAACTTACGCATTAAATAACCTCAGAATACTGTTCGGATGTGTTAACCAGAAACGCCGGAGACGGGGAAAACTTGCTTTTGCCCTTCTCCGGGGTTGGACAACTGAGCACGGCGAAGGCGTCAGTCTCTTTTAGCGGTATCAGGTGGCGAACGCCTGATTATTTTTTGGTATCGCCGGCAGCATGACTGATGGCCTGCTGCAGGGCCTCTGCGCTGGTGTATCCTGGGATAACCGTCACGTTATCAGCGCTGGCGCCGGCTGACGGGAGAACCACCAGGGCTGGAGTACCGCTGAAGCCCAGCTGCTGCGCAAGTGTGTTTATGCCATCCAGGGTTCCCTGAACATTTGGGGCTGTTTTCGCATCGAACTTCACGGCTTTTGCGGCCGCGCTGATATCAGCGTCGGTCAGCTTGCCCTCGTTGTGGCCGGTGGCGTAAATCGCGTTGTGATAGTTGAGGTAAGCATCGGCCCCCTTCTGCTTCCAGACCTGGAGCCCGGTTTTCGCCGCGCTGAGCGACGCCGGCCAGCGCTGGCCAAATATCGGGAATTCCTTGAACACAAAGCGCACGTTCGGGTTTGCTTTTATTACCTTTTCCAGCTCCGGCGCCAGGCGAGCACAGTAGATGCACTGGTAATCGAAAAACTCGACGACAGTGACTTTTGCGTCGGCCGGCCCATATGACGGCGTGCCTTTATCGTTCAGCAGCGCCGCCTGATTCTGAACCACGGCGGCCGTCATCGCCTGCTGCTGCTTCTCCTGCTGTTGAGCCTGCAGCTTCTGGCTGACCTCAACCAGCACTTCCGGATGAGCCAGCAGGTAGTCTTTCGCGATTTCACCAATGCGGGCTTCCTGCTCCGGGGTAAAGGCAGCGGCAGGTTTCTCTGCTGCCCCCGCCATGCCGGAGACCAGAAGGCCAGCGGCAAGCATGACTGAAAGGGTTTTATTCATGTTCATCCTGTGTTTTCCTCTTCTCTGTTGTTATCAGTTCGTATCGTGTGCGGGCGCGGGTGCTTCCCTGGCCGCCCTGCGCTGTCGTTTAGCATGCTCCTGAGCCCTGCGCTCCACGGCATACGCCGCCTCCTCCTCGCTCACCGGTGCGACCGGTTGTCCGGCAAGGTTTTTACGCCACGCGCCCACCGTCATGGCGCCCAGATACGCATCCGAGCGGGTGACTGCGGCAAGGCAGCGTTTCAGCGTCTTCACGGAAACCTCCAGCCCGCGCCGGCGAATGTCATTGACCATCGCCTCCCGGATGTTGACCGCCAGGAGCTGCGGCTGGCCGTCCGTAACGAGGGCCGGCCAGCAACGCTCCAGGAGCACGAGCGCGTCCGTCAGCGGCATAACCTTCCGGTAAACCGGTTCAAGTGCAGGCTTGCGCCTGGCCGCCCGCATGGCCTCCCGTTCCTGCGCCTGTCGCTCTGCCCACAGCCGCGCTTTTTCGGCTTTTCGGGCGGCCTTCTCATCTGCCTGCGCCTTTTTCGCGCTCTCATCCACCGCCTGCTTCCTGACCTTCCAGGCAGGAGTCGTGTTCACCACTACGGTCTTTTTACGCGTCACGGTTCTGAGCGGCTCACCCGCACTGCCTGCCTGTGGCATGCTGTTTTCATTTACATCCGACACTGGTTTTCGCCGCAGCGTCAACTTAGGGCGTTGTTCTGTCATATCCGATCCCTTAATCCCTCTCATACTCCAGATTACATCGCAATCAGTCCCAGCACTGCAAGGTGCACCGCGTAGAACAGCGGGAAAAACTCCTGTGGCCAGAAGCGCGGCACAAGACTGCAGGTCCGGCTCAGCACCGACAGGGTTATTCCGGGTATTACCAGCCCCGCAACGACAAAGGCGGCGCTGTCCGCGGCATTCAGCGCGAGTATCGCCAGCGCCAGACACAGCGCTAGCCCCGTGCGCGTGGTGCGCCGGCCCGTCATACAGACGCCGCAGGCCAGCATCAGCATGACTACCCCCGCCAGCCCGTAGCTTCCCGCTGAAAACGGCAGCCAGGCCAGAACCAGCATCAGGGACAGCGGCCACGCGCGCGGCCCGTGCTGCTGTATCAGCGCCAGCGCCTGTCCGCTGACCGCAAAGGCAAACAGGATATTGCCCAGGTCCGGGCGCAGCCCGGCCAGTATCCAGCCGCCCTGCGCCACACCCGCCCATATCCAGAGCCGGTTCAGGGCGCGCTGCTGAATCTGCGGATGGCGGGCGAGGTTCATGGCCCAGACCAGGCCAAAGAGCGGAAACGCTCCCCTACCGGCAAGACGCAGCCAGTCATTATCCAGTCCGCACAGCATGCTGATGTGGTCGGCCACCATCAGCAGCAGCGCCACGGTTTTGATAAGGTCGGTCTGGCCCGGCGTCCACACAAGCAGACGCTGCAGCCAGCAGTCGGCCACCACCACAAGAGGGAACAGCGGATGCTTTTCAGCACGCATATCAGTCGCCTCCCAGGGTCTTGTCACGCTCAAGGTCTCGCACCGTTTCGCGCTCCATCTGCTGCAGGCGGTCCCGCTGCACGTTCTCACGCACCACCTGAGACACCGCCTCATCCCGGCGGCGTTCTTCCGGCGCATCCGGCAGCGTGAGGGGAGATGCCGGCGTTTCTTTTATCCGCTCCATATCCCGCACCACATCCCGGACGGCAACGTCAGCCCCACCGGCCGGCCCGTCGCCGCTGCGGGCCATCTCGCGGACCGCCTCTTCAGCACGCTTATCCAGCTCCCGCTGCACCTCAGCCTCCCGGGCCTGCTGCGCCAGCACCTCCGGCGGAACCGTCTCTCCGGGCTGCGTACCGGTGCTGTCGGGCAGGCTGTCGGCCCAGACCCGACCGCCGGTAATGGCGCCGGGGTTCCACGGTCGCGCCTCGCCTTCGAGCCGCACCACCACGCCGCTCTGTGGATTCTCCCTCGCGAACCGCACGCCCTCTTCCATATCCCGCGCCAGCAGCGACTCACCGTTACGGCTGGCCTGCAGACCCGCAAACGCCGCGTCCCCGCTGCCCATCACCCGGCCTTCACCAGCGAGCCCCTTAAGCTGCCCGTCTCCGGAGGTCAGGGCGCTCAGCCAGACGCCCGCCTGCCTGCCGTTGCGGTCAAAAGCGGGCAGCGCCACGTGCGGCTGCGGGTATTTACGCCCCGGCGAGATAAATTTCGCCATCGAGCCCTCGGGCTGCAGCCCGGCCTGGCGCAGCGCGGCGCGACCGGCAGGCACCTCACCCAGCGCTTTAGCCGTCGCCGTCAGGCGGGCGGCATTCGCGACGACGCGGTCGCCACGCGGCTCGAGAATGTCATGCGCCGTACTTTTCGCCTGCGATTTTTCCATCGCGGCCACCCACTTATCCCGGTTGTCGGTATAAACCTGCGCGTGCTGCTTCATGCGGCTCAGCGCCACGTAGGCCGACTCGAAGCTCACCATCCGCTTACGCCCGCAGTCCGTGCCCTGCAGGGAGATGGAGAAGGGTTCGCTCGCACCCTGTGAGCCTTCAACGGTAACGGCATAGGCCAGGTCGATGTGCTGCTCTGCCTGCTCCGCTGACGGCGTAAGCGTGCGGGTCTGTTTTCCATCCGACAGCGTGACGCTGTCACCTTTTATCTCACTGACCGACCAGACGCTGTTGGCCACGAAGCCCCGCTCGTTGTCGCTTTTCGAAAAGCGCATCCGGTCACCTTCCGACACGGTGATGGTGTCCTGACGGTAGAGCGTGACGCCCTCTGTCGCCGCCTGCGCGGGCGACAGGCTGCGGGTGTTGCCCTGCGTATCCTTCAGCGTCACCAGGTGCGCCTCCCCGTCCAGCGCCTCAATGCTGTAATACGTGCTGTCCAGCAGAACCAGGCTGTCGCGGGACGCCTCCCACGTTGCCATGCGCCTCAGCTCCCCGTCGCGGATATTGGCTGGCGTAAGGACCGGCAGCGTGACCTCTTTTTCGCCCACCTCGCCGGCATCCTGACGGGCGTCATGAATCATGGCGTTCACCTGGCGGCGGTCGGCGTTCAGGGCGGTGATAACGATGGTCTGCGCCTGCGCCTCCGGCGTACGCCCCGTGTAGTCCTTCACGATGGCCTCCAGCAGCGTCGCGGGCTCCCCGCCGGGCAGCAGGCCACCGGCCGCCATGGCTTTCGCGATGGCCTCCTCCCGTTCGCGGCTGAACTCCATGACCGAGCTGTCCGGCTGCCAGGCATCCGCCCTGCGCGGCACCTGTGCCGGCGCCACGCGCTCAATGGTCGTCAGGGCGCTGCCGATATCGCGGTTAATCAGGCTGTAGACGGCAGGTTTAAGCTCCGGCGTCTGGCGGACAATCTCCTGCATCACCGCCACGTCAATGGCGCTGCGCTTCTGCAGCAGGCGGAAGGGCTGGCCCGGGGCAATGGACTGCA
Source organism: Enterobacter asburiae (assembly GCA_011754535.1). Taxonomy (NCBI): domain Bacteria; kingdom Pseudomonadati; phylum Pseudomonadota; class Gammaproteobacteria; order Enterobacterales; family Enterobacteriaceae; genus Enterobacter; species Enterobacter asburiae. The sequence continues at coordinate 24,872 of JAAQVN010000002.1, forward strand.
GCTGGTCGGTATCGCCGCTGGAGACCACGCGTCCCCCGCCCCCGGCAATCAGGCTGTACGCCTTCGCCATGTCGGCGTTACCGACCATCGAGCTTTCATCCACGAGAAACAGGACGTTGCTGAAGTCCGGTCGTTCGCCGCCGCGCAGCTGCTGCTGCGTGTCGTGAATAAAGGCCGCCAGCGTCTGCGTTTCGGGTACGCCCGCATCTCGCATCTCGCTCACCGCCCGGTGGGTGGGGGCCACGCCGATAACACGCGGCTGCTCCCGTTCCGGCAGCGTGCCGATGGCCGACATGACCGCCCGGAACTGAGTGGTCTTACCCACGCCCGCGTAGCCCTGCACCAGGGTAAAGCGGTCGGGGGATTCAAGTATCATGCGCGTGGCGTTCCGCTGCCCGTCGGTCAGGCCCGCCAGCTGCGCGTCCGGAACATTATCCATTAGCGGGGTGACGGCCTCCTTTCCCTCAAGGACGTGGCGGATAATGCTTTTTTCAGCGTTGTACGACTGGCGTGAGACCAGCAGCTGCAGGCCGTTTCCCGGCGATACCGGCACCGACAGCAGGGCGCCGCTGCGCACCTGCCGGTCCGCCTCCTTTTCGATGGCCTGCAGGCTGAGGCTGTCCTGCTCAAATTCTTTCGCGGCGGCCATCAGCTGCGGCTTCGTGAACGCCAGGCCGTTCCCCTCCAGCACCGGAATGGCCAGATGGATAGCCTGCTGCTCCGGCGTGTGCAGCCCGGCCTTCTGGTGCGCCAGGGCATCATCGAGCCTGTCATGCCCCGCCGCATCCTTAATCTGTTTGGACACGACGCTCCAGGCAGACTGACGCGACAGCTTCTCCGTCGTTTTCTGCGCCGTCTGCGCGGAATAGAGCCGCACCGCCCGGCCGCTGAGCGCCAGTTTGTTCAGCGTGGTGTTATCCAGCTCGCGCTGCGACAGCGAGGCAAAAACCGTGGCGCTGTCGCTCACCGGGCGGCCCGGCGACTCCACCCAGCCCTGCCCCACCTTCGCGGCGGTAAACGGGCTGTCGCCGGCGGGCAGGATCACGTCAGCCTTACGCCCGGGCAGGCTGACGACGAGCCCCGCCTCCCCGAGGGCCTTAACGGTCACCGTATCGCCTCCCTTGAGCCGCGTCCCCTGCGCCTGACCCAGCACCGCCAGGCGGTCGCCCTCGGCCACGTGCAGCATGCCGGTGCGGTACAGCGACCAGCTGCTGTTGAGTTCAGACAGGCGGGTCACCCGCGTCTCACCCTGGGCGTTACGCAGCGTCAGGCTGTTGTTGCGGCCCGTCACGCGGTCAATGACAAAGCGTTCCCGGCTACGCTCTTCGGCATTCCAGCGCTCCATGACCATCCCCTCCCGGTAGTGGTCGCGCACCTGCTGATGGCGGCTGTCGAGCCAGACCGGCTCCAGCGTGGTGATACTGACCTCCCGCTCGCCCAGCACCTTTTCCGCCTTAAGCGCCTCGCGGACAGCGCCTGCCAGCACGGCCTGCTCGCGCGGACCTGAGACCTGCGCCACGCTGTGTTCACCTGCGCGGACGCTTCGGGCAAAGTCAGCGGCCAGGCGGTCATACCGCTGCCGCCGGTCAGGCTCGCTGATAACCGAGACCTGCGTCTTCTCACCGCCCTGCCATGCGAGCGTGCTAACTCCCGCTTCCTTCATGACGGTGAGGGCGCTGCCGGTCCCGGTGCGCTGGCCGATGTCGGCTATCAGCAGCTGGACGTTATGGCGCAGCGCACCGTCGAGCAGCGTGAGCGTTTCTTTCAGGGTCAGCTTCTCCCCCTGGTCAACAATCAGCGTGCTGCCGGGCGTAAAGGCCATACCCTCCGTCAGCCCCCGCCTGTCGGTGATATGCTCGCCGCTGAGGCGCTCATCCTGCATAAGGGCGCTGCGCGAACGCCTGTCGGCGGCGATAATCTGCACGTCACGCCCCTGTTCGCGCGCCATCATCGTCAGTTCCGCCACGCGCTCACGCTGGCCGGCCGCCCCGCCCTGACCCGAAATGATCGCCACCGGCGGACGGTCCTGGGCCAGGACACTCACGGCATCGCTGTATGACCGGCTGCGGGGCACGCTTTTATCCGGAAAAATGTCGGCCTGCCCCGTCCGCTGTAAATCGCGGGTCATCGCCGACACCGACAGCTCATCCAGCACGTGGATGTTCGAGGTAAACAGCCCCTTCTCTTTATCCAGCGGGATGAGCTGCTCATTTTTTATCGCCGCATCAATGCCGTCACGCGCCATCTCCACCATGCCCGGCCGCGCGGGCAGCTGCCCGAGGGTGGTAGCCAGCAGTTCGGAATACGTGAACCGCGCCCGCCGGTCACTCAGCATCGCAATGGACTGTCCGACGCTGCTGTTAATATCAATGGCTTCAGGCGCCGTAACGGGAATATTCCCCTGCTCAACCCGCAGGTCTGCCGCCTCGCGGTAGGCTTTAATGTCAAACCCCGTCGCTTTCAGGGTCTGCATCCACTCGGCCATGCGCTGTTCGGGGTCAATCTTCTGCTTCGACTGGCGGGTGTCGAGCGCCGCCACGTCGCGGGACTTCAGGGACGCGTCATCCCCGACCGCCTCGCTGATGGTCCTGCTGCGGCTGGAATACGGCTCCGTCGGTACGCCCTTCAGCTCCCACATGCCGTGTTTGCCGACCGTCTCAGTCTCATAGCCCATCGCCGCGACGTCATCCTTCAGCGCGGCACGATACAGGCGGCCAAAGGCAATCTGGTTCGCGTAGATAACGAATCCCTCACGGCGTATCGTTTCGTCGACGTCCGGCATCAGCAGCCTCGCCAGCAGTGACTGGACGTGATACGGCGTGAAATACTGTCCGTTGCGGTCGTCGCCAAGCTCAAGCTCCATGAAGATCGCGCCGAGGAAGTCGTGGAATTTGGCCTCCAGTGCGCAGACCATCAGGCAGAAGAGCGTATGCAGGTTGCTGATATCGCTCTCGCTGTACTTCGCGCAGATTTTGCGGCTCTGCTCAATATTCTCCGGCGTTCTTATCCGCGCCACATCCAGCTCGCTGGCGGCCAGCGTGATAAAGTCGCTGAACACCTCCCAGCGGCGCAGGCTGCGGGCGGTATCCCTGAACACGCTGATAAACTGGCGGCGGGCCTGGTCGATTGTCATCATCCGGTGCGGTATCGGCTGCGCGTTCACGGTGGGCAATACGGGTTTAGCGGGTGTTACTGGTGCGGCCTCTTTCGTCTGGTCAAAAAAGCTGGCAAAACTGAGTTGAGACATAGTTCCTCCTTAAATGCCGCCCCGTAAGGAGCGGCTCCTCCGTCAGCTAAATGCCCGCTTCAGTTCGAGCGTGCGTAACACCTGCCCCCACTCACTCCCGCGCATGGCAGGAATACGAACGGCGCGCCCCTTCTTCCGGCAGTGCGCTATGTGACGGCCCAGCGCCCGCATTTCGGCGCTGATGTCGTCACGGTCGATATCACTGCGTTTAATACGCACCTGTTTTTTTACGGGTGCGTTTTCCGCCTCAAGCATCTGGACATACAGGGCGGTCGGTGTAACAATCGAAACTTCACTGAATTGCATTGGTTTGTTCCTTTTGGTGAAGGCCGGATTAATCGTTCCTAGGCGTCTAATCCGGCGGGTTAAGGCAGGCGAAAGCCTGCTTTTCTCATTTCTGGCGCTGCACTCCCTCCTTAACGCGTGCCAGAATCTCCGCGTGGTCAAGGTTGCTGTAGTCACGCATCCGGTAATAACGGATACCGATCCGCGCGTAGATTTCGGTCACATTGCCGCAGACCATTTCCGCCATCATGAAGGTTTCACACTCGCCGTCTTCACTGCTGCACCAGTTCATCGGGTACATCAGGCCCAGTGCATCATGGAAGGCGTGAACGTCGATTTCGACGGGCGCGGTCAGGTATGACTTTTCGCGGCTCAGCCAGTACGCGCGTTCGGCCTCACTGGTCGCGTAAATACCTGCTTCGGCACTGGATTCGGTCAGATTTAAGTGCATGGCTTATCTCCTTCTGGTTAATGGCGTTGATATTTCGCCGTGGTGGTTATTCGTCGAACGTGATGCCGGAAAAATGCGCCATCAGGTGCAGCATGTCGGCAATCTCGTCGACTTTCTGCTGAATGGCTGGCGTGGCTTTCAGGATGCGCGTGACAGCGGTTCTGAGTTCGCCCATATAGCGGTTTGCAGACTCGCCCAGCGCCGTTTTGTCCGTATTGCTCTGGTACTTCATCAGGGCTTTACTGACGTGGTTTTGCAGGGTATCAAGCTCGCTGAGCGCGCTTTTCTCCCATGCGTCGAAGCTGAACGTACTGTTCGTGTTGCTGTTGCTCATAATGTTTCTCCGTTGTGACTGGCGGCATCCCCTGCCGCCAGCCGGTTAAGTAATCAGTAATCCGCCGCCAGCTCGATCATCAGGTCAGCACATTCACCATCGGCACGTTCTTCTTCCGCAGTCGTCAGCATGTAACCCCGTTTCTCTGCCGCCCCCATAAACACAGGACGGTCTTTCAGTGGCAGTTCTGCCAGGTAGTGCATAGCCATACCCAGCAGACGGGACTCATAAATCTCGTAGTGCAGGCCACACCCCCGGTTAGCCTGTATTTCCATACGGGCCAGCACCACGTCCGCGCGAATAACATCGAACGGGTTACGGGAATGGATATTGCGCACAAAGCCATCAGTACGCAGGGACGAGGTTTTCACCCATCTTTCGGTAGATTCTTTGGTGGCGGTTTTGACGTTGACGTTTTGTGTGTTCATCCTGCTTTTCCTCCTGTCTGGTGGTTAATCCATCTCTCGGTGAGTTCCCTGGCGGCAAAGGGCAAAGGAGCAACGGCGGGGCGGCAGGAGAAGGGCGGAGACAAAAGTTTTTGCGATCCTTCGCAAAAACTTTTGGCGGAGTGCATTTCACCCTTCGGATGACGACACGGCGGTGCTACGACAACCCCTCCGCCCGGGGACTTAACGGGAGAGGGCTCGCCAGAGGTACGGGGAGAGGATGAACACACCCGACACGGCGGAACGACGGGGCGTCAGAGGACTGTCGGCAGTTTTACCGCCGACAGGGTGAAGCGGCGCGTCCGTTTACGGACGCAGCAAGCGCAGGGGTTGACGTTGCGTCAGGATGGATGCCCGGAGGGCGGAGACGGTTTACCGGCTCCGTTCACGACAGCCGTGTCCCGTCAGGGACGACGCCCGGATATTGCCGTAACGGTGATGCCAGCCAGTTCATTAGCCAGCCCCGCCAGCGTGTACCGTTTTTTATCCAGCACATCAGCCCGCAGCAGCAGGCTGTTTACCAGAAAGGTATCCAGTACCGGCATTCTGAGCAGACATTTAATCCGCTGTCCGCTGGCTGACTGAAGCAACAGCATCCAGTGGTCACAGACTTCGCCGGGGCTGGTCAGCATGAACCAGTGTCTGCCATGCGGTGGAACATACCGCAGGCTAACGGGCCATACGCCACCGTATTCAGTGTGATTCTCGGGTGAAACCACCCTGCCCTCCGGCAAAACCAACTCCCGCAGCACGGCCTGCGTCAGCACCTTACGAGAAGACCAGCCATCAGAGCGAAACTGCTCATAATCCTCCGGCGTCATGGCAACCAGCGCCGATAATGTCAGTCCTTTATTCAGAATCAGCCTCCTTTTATTGCTGCAGACTACGACTGCTCTCCGGCTCCTGCAGCCCTGAAGATTTCCAGGGGATAATAACAAAACTCACCGGTGAGACTTCCCTCGATAATAGTCCGGTCGCGCCGCAAGTTCCTGCCCGATGAGTTCATCAGCAAACAGCGGCGCAATTCTGTTAACACGACGCGCCAGATTCCGTCGGCGGGTGGCAGCCTTACGCTCGTCGGTCCAGCGTCTGATCTGTCTGTCACACAGAAAATCAATGCAGACAGCATATCCGGCTCCGGCAACCCACAGTGACATCACGGACTCAGGGGCGGGCTTCCCTGCCTCCACCACTTCTGACGCCAGTTCAGGCTCACCAGGACAGGGACCAGGACGCTTCCAGCGCAGTGAGTAACGCCACTTCATACCCGCCCCTGTATTGTCAGCTTGTTGGGTACCATCCAGCGCTCCAGCTGCCTGACAGACTCAGTGCTTTCCCTTGCCAGCGCATCCGTTTCAGCCATCACCATCCAGAAAGGCTGACTCTCCATCGTCCAGCGCTCCATTGGCTCCAGTGACGGGAAACGTTCGCTCCAGCGCCAGAACATCTCCTCCAGGTCGTACTGGCGCAGTTCAGTCCCCGACCAGCGCGCGCTCCAGCTGCCGACCGTTTCAGGCGTATGGAATGCCAGCTCTGTCTCCGCCTGCCCCGCCAACGCCTGGTAAGCCCGCTCACGCTGACACTGTTCCTTGTGGCGCTGGCGGGTGTATTTTTCATCCCGCAGCGCGGCCTGACAGCGAACCCGCTCGGTCTGCTGAAAGGCCACCTCCGGAAAGAGGCGCTGACCCGCACCAACGGGAAGCGGCAGCCAGCAACGCGTCCCGCGACTTTCAATCAGCGCATCGATGGCACTGAGCCAGCTGTCCCTGCAGCCCCGCAGCTCCCGCGCCGTCAGCACCGGCGCAAAATGATGGATTTCCCTGAGTGAGATGCGTGTGCTGCCCGTGAGTCGCCGGAAAAAGGCGCTGGCATACGGATACATCGTGGACACCGCGCCGCGCGACCGCCTGCGTTCAACCTCAGCGATAGCCTCCATCGCGGCGCGTCGCTCAGGGCTGAAGGGAACCAGTGACAGGTTTGCAGGTATCATGCCGCGCCCTCCGCTGCCAGAATACTGATGATGCTGGCCTGACTGTATCCGTCCGCATCGAGACGCGCAGTCAGGCTGACGGTGTGGCTGACAGGCTCCGGCTGGTAGCCGCTCAGGGTACGAATGACGGAGAACGGGCGACCGCTGGCGGGAACGAACACCACCATCCACGCCGGGCTGATGGCACCAGGACTGCACACCGCCAGATGGAAGTTGCCGTGTGAGGGCGTAAAGCGAATTTGCACAGGAAAGAACCCGCCGAATTCACTCCGGTATTCACCGTTCATGTCCCAGTTTTCAGGGCAGGACAGGTCACGCATGACGGCGTGGGTCAGTTCGCGGCGAAAGTCCTCGCCGCTGTCGCGCCAGTCCTCAAACTCATCACAGGACATCGTTTTCAGTACATCGGGGGTCAGAACAGTTTGCATAACTATCTCCTTATTGCCGCCCCGCAGGGCGGCTCTCCGTTATCAGGCGGCGTGTGCCGTGTTGGTGGTGTCGTTGTCAGTCCTGTCGGTATCTGAAACAGCGTCGTCAGCATCGGCCTTACCCGCTGGCTCAGACCCTTTCAGCCATGCCGGAACCCAGCGTTTATGCTGCATGAAGTGCTCCGCATGCGCTGCTGCATCGCCCTTCTTCATCTTCTCCGCGTCACCCGCAGCGCCCGTCAGCCCCGCCTCTTTCAGGGAGGCCACAATCTGCGGATGTTTCAGGCTGCCGAAGTAGTTGTCCTTCGTCGGCTGCCACCAGTCGCGCAGGTGGAAGCCGATTGCCGCCTCGACCGTATCGAGGGTACTGCGCGAGGTGTGCCCCATATCGCGGGTCTGTACCCCGTCAACGGAACAGGCCGTGCAGAAGGCCATCAGCGACATCAACACCCCGCCGTCAAGGGCAAAGAAGGTGGTGAAGTCCTTCTCCCACCCTTCCGGCAGCAGGGCTTTCAGCCTTGCCTGTTCGGTCATCAGGATGTTAAACGCTGCGCCATCCTTACCGGACGGGGCGTTCTCCGTCAGGCTGCCGTGGGACACGGTCAGGCTGATACGGAACGGGTGCGTCGTGGTCAGACAGCCTGAAAATACGCAGGTACACATGCGCCAGACCATCAGCGCCACCGCCTTTTCGGGCTGCTGCATCAGCGCCGCCTGGACTGCCAGCGTACGCTCGCAGGTCATTTTCGTGAGCAGCGGGACGCTGATCCCCTCTGCGGCGTCGGGCTGGCGTGAGGTGAACGACACCGTTACGCTGCTGGTTTCGGTTTCTTCCGTCATATCCGCTTTCAGGCGCACACCGCGCTGCACATACACCTGCCCTTCGTACAGGCTGACCATCACCCCCGCGCCTGACTTCATGTCGTCAGTCCACGCGCTGACTTCTCCCGCCGTCTGAATAGCGAGGATATCCGCTTCGATCGCATCCGACTCGTCGCAAACGCTGTCATATGTGTCGTACTGCTCCCGCAGCGCATCAAGACACTGCTGCTGCTCAAGGGTGTATACAGGCTCGGGTTCAACAGGCTGAGCGAACTCCTTACCGTCTTCGCCGTGGTACCAGATGCGGGCTGCGCGTCCGCGACCCCATGCCCAGCCCTCACGCTGCCGAATGTCCTGCGCGATACGCTCCAGCTTCTCCTGCACCAGACGCTCAACCAGCACGCTGTCTGCCGTGCCGTCGCCCTCGTCCTGGCTGAACAGATCTTCACGGACGTAACCCCCTGCCGCCTCATACGCTTCGCGCCCAATAAACCGGAATTTGGTGTTGTCGGTGCGCATCTCGGTTTCGGTAATGGCGCGTTTAATCAGGTGTGCGGGCGCGTTCGACCAGCTGGCCTTCACGCTTTCAAATACATCTACCTGACGGGCAGGATCGTCCTCGAGACAGAGCGCCTGACACTGCTCAACGGTCAGTTCGTCCTGCGCGAGCTTATCCATCAGTGACGGCGCCAGGTTTGCCAGCTTCAGCATGCGCTGCACGTGACGGGAGCCGAAGCCGAGCGCATCGCCAATCTGAGAGGGGGTTTTGCCCTGCTCTGCCAGCGTACGGAAACCTGCGATCTGCTCTGCCGGATGCATGGCGGCGCGCTGCTCGTTCTCAGCGATGGAGGCAAGGGCAGCAATGTCGTCTGAGACGCGTTTCACCATGACGGTATGATCGGCCGCAAGACGGTCTTCCTGCGCCAGCAGATTCAGGGCAGTCAGTCGGCGGCCACCTGCGGCCACGCCGGATTGTCCGTCCGCGAGGGTGTGAACAATCAGGTTCTGCAGCAGTCCGAGCGCTTCGATGGAGTCAGCCAGACCGCGAACGCTGTCCACGGAATACGGGATAGTGCGCACGTTCAGCGGGGATTTAGCGAGACTGGACAGCGGAACATACTCGATGACAGCGGCCTCAAGGGCGACCTTCAGGGCTTCTTCCTGCGCCTTCGTGATTTTTTTGCTGCTCGCTTTTTTGGGTGCTTTTGCTTTAATATCGGTTACTGACATAGTTAATACCTCTCTGATATTGATGGTTGTCCGGCCCTGCGGAGTTACCGCTCCGGCAGGGCACCTCTTTCTTACTGCGGCTTGCGGATACCGTAGTCCGCGATATAACGGTTGAGCCAGTACGTGCCGCCCGGCTCAAAGTTCCATGTGCGCCAGACCATCTCACCGTCCTTACGGACAACCAGGCGAAAATGCGCACCCTGATCGTCCTCAATTGCCACGTTGGTGTACTGCGCCGCAACGGCCTCAGCCTGTTCGCGGGTAAAGGTGTCGTCGGGTAAAACCGCCAGCGCCTCGCTCATGTTGCTCCTCCTTCTGAACCTGTTTTGCTTTTAAAAAACCATCACCCGTTGAGTTGCCGGGGCCGCGGTTTTGACGTTTTGCGGGGACCTGCTGAACGCCCCGATGGTTGTTACCTTCACCCGTTTGAGAGCCGTTCGCCGCAGGGGCGTAAACCAGCGCGGGTGATGGCGGATGTCCAGGGCGCGGTTTACCGCGTGCCATTTACCCTGGACAGCTGACAGCGGCTGTGCTTGTCTCAGCCCCGGCGAAAGGACTCAAAAGGGTGAAATGACCAGGAGAAAATGAGCAGGAACCCGCCGCAACGACGGAACGCGCGGGCGCGAAGCGGCGTTGCGCCTTACAGCCCGGCGTCTTTTGCCGGGGTGCAGAAAGCGCAGGATACGGCGCGTGAAGGGCGGCGTGACCGGAACGGTCGCAGCAAGCCTGCCGTTGACGTTGCGACAGAGGGATGAAAACCCGCTGCCCCGGAGGGGCCGGGCAGAGACAGCAATGCTGGCTCTGTGCGGAGCATGACAGCCCCGGTTCCCGCCAGGGAAGTCGCCCGCAGTCATATCGCTCAGGAAGAAAAGCCGACAGGAAATCGATATCAGCCAGTACGCCACCATCACCAACGGCAACGGCAACGGCAACGGCAACGGCAACGGCAACGCAGGCATTATCACCGGAACAGAAATAACGCCGACCAGCTGCAGCACACCGGTATTCATACCCTGACACCACAGGTACATCAGACAATGGCGCAGGCGCGGCGTACTTCGCCGGCAGGCAGCGCCTGCCAGGGTTTTGCGCGCAGGCTGACAGGCGGCTGAACCGCCTGCCGGGGAAAATCAGTTGCTGAAGACGTACCCATCATGGAATACATAACCGCTGCTGAACAGGTCACGCGCCCAGGCTTCAAAATCGAAATAGCTGCGCAGCGGCTCCGGCACCTCATTCAGCAGGCCGTTGTCCTCCACCATCTCCCGCGCGTAGTCTTCCTCGCTTTCCGCCTCGCCGCGGTATGCATCATCAAACGCGTCATAGTCACACTCGCTGGTATACTCCGCCCAGGCGATAAACGCGGCCTCCCTGCCCTCTTCTTCAGCCTGTTTGTACGCGGCGATAAAATCCCAGTCAATGGAGCTTTCAGAGACGAACTGCGACGGGATACCCTCCCAGTCCTGGAACATAAATTCTGCGTCCCATTCATCGGCGTGCAGCGCCTGACAGGCCTCGTAAAAATCCTCCCTGCCGTCAAACTCCGTCAGGTCAAACCATTTTCCGAAATGCTCCCGCAGTTGTACTTGTGATACGTGCCCACATAAACAGCCGGTGTGGTGGTCGTAGTGCGCATAAAATTCCTCCGTGGTCGATGTCGTCTGAGTTCCGGCTTACGCCGTGCCGACACGACAGCCCGACAGGGAGCGAAAAATGCAGGGGCGATGCATGAAGCCGCAGCGCCGGTAAACAGCGGAGAGGGTCTGGACGGTTAGCGAGCGAATATTGAGCAAGATAACGACGGGAAGAACCGCGACAGGCATTTAAACATACGGCGACCGGGTGAAGGCATCGACGTCAGTGAACCCTTGCATTTGCAGCGTTCGGGCTAAAGTAGAGGCACGGCGTAAGCCGCAGGCCGCACGAACGTCACTCACCGCGCGGCCGTAACGCCGTGGAGGTCGTGCCGGAACAGAGGAGCTGGCGACATCCTTTTACGTTGCAGGACCGGCAGGGCCAGGATTGCTCACGGCCCTGCGGCTGCATCAGATCCGTTCCATCAGCATTCTGACATCGTGCAGTGCCTGTTTGAGGGATTCAGGCATCGGGCGGCCCGCCTCCCATGCCTGCCCGATAAGATTTTCCAGATCGCCTTCCTGTCGCCGCAGTACGCGCATGAGCAGCACCGCGGGAACGCTCACCTCGCGTGCCACGGCCTCACGGTATCGTACCAGAAGGTCGCATACGCCAGAATTTGTAACGCCTTCCCTGCGGTATACAGCCATATCCGTATTGCCGGTTGTTTCCATCAGCCCCTGAATCTCGGTAGGTTCCGGCTTTACGTCAAGTTCGCCGCAGGCGACATAAAAAGCTTCTTCGGTCCAGACCAGCAGTACCAGCGGCTCGTCGGGGGTGAACATGTTTTCGAGCCGGGTGCAGAGTTCTTCGCGTGTTCCGTACATTTTGATTCTCCAGAGTCGTCTTCTGACGGGCGTTTCTGCCCGCCCGTGTCAATCTTTAAAGCTGGCGTCCAGCTCCAGCGCCTGCAGGTATGCTTCAAGATAAAGCGCATTGATGCGGCAAATTGTCTGGCGGGCCAGGCGCTCCGTCAGGTTCTCTGCGTCGTAGCGGTAGCGGGATTCAAGCGCATTGAGCGTGGCGCGCAGATCGCACATGCTGTTTGCCAGGGCGGCAACGTCGGCACGCAGCGCTTCGTTTCCGGCGTAGTTCGTCATGCGGCCTCCGGATACCAGCGGTCGTCATTTGCCGCCGGGGTCTGCATGGCGCGGCGTACCGCATCAAGGCGTTTCTGTCCCGCCTGGTGATACTGCTCCAGCAGTTCGATACCGATGTATCGGCGTCCGGCCTGTAATGCCGCAACGCAGGTCGAGCCGCTTCCGGCAAAGGGGTCGAGAACAATGGCGTTCGGGTGTGTAAAGCTCTCGATCAGCGGTTGCAGGCTGGTTACGGGTTTTTCGGTCGGGTGGTGCCGGTTGCCACTGTATTTCCAGCCCAGCACATCCGGCAGCGGGTTTTGCGGAAGGGTCGGACGGCCTTTTGCCAGCAGGTAGGCACATTCATGGCGGTAGCCAACATAAGCGGACTTCGATGTGTAGGTTTTGGTAAACACCAGGTGGCCGACAACGCTGAATCCGGCATGTTTCCAGGCGACCATAAAGCGATCGACGCGGTTCCAGCCGTAGAGGCTCACCATCAGCGCGTCTTTTTTCAGGACGCGGTACATCTCATTACATGCGGGCTGGAGCCATTCATCGGTTTTATCGCCGGCGATGGTACGCCCCTGACGGTCACGAAAACCAACCAGATATGGCGGGTCGGTCAGGATAAAATCGACAGCATTATCCGGAAATCCGGTCATGATATGGACGCAATTACCCAGGATAAATCGGGACATGATAGTTCTCCTTTCTCAAATGCGGCGCCAGTTACGCCGTGCCGATACGACAGCCGGATTAAAAGCGGAGAATGCAGGGGCGGTGCCGCAAGCCGCAGCGCAGTAAAAAAGCCCACGCTGGCTGGACGGTTTGACGGCGAAAATTGAGACGGAAAACGACGGGAAGACAGCGGGTAAAGCCTTTGAAATTAACTGCGACCGGGTGAGCAGTTGTGTTTACTGTCAATAGAAGAATAAAAAAACAGCATTGATCTAGTGGTTATTGAGTTGTATATTTAAACATGCTGGATATGAAAACAGTTAACTACTCGTAAAGGCGGGCTAATGGCTGAAGATTCAGAGTATTTTTCTAGTTTCATTGATATTGATAAGCGTCCTTCCTTCTCATCAGAGCATGAGATCAGTCCTGAAAACTTCCAAAAACTAATAGGTGAATACAAATTCACTGAAGATGTGAGTTGTCAGGTAAAAGCTTTAAATGGCATGTGCCATCAAAAACATAAAAGTGGTTGGTTAGGCGTTACCGCGGATGGTTTTGAAGTCCTGATTGGCGGGCATTGTGCAAGAAAATACTTCAAAGCTGATAAATCCTTTACCAATGAAAGAAAGCGGGTTCGCAAGCAGCTCGACAGAAAGAAAGCCCTTCATAAGCTAAAGGATTTTCGTGATAACGCTCTGATTATCAATGAAGAACTATCCCGTCTTCGCACTACTATCATTAATACAAGAGTCATTTTAGATCAGATACTTAAATCATTTCCAAATACAGTATTGTCATTCATCACTGATGCGCAGAAGACTCGCAACTGGGATATCAAAATTGATGTCCTGCACAAATTTAATGATGACAATAAACCCATATGGGTTACCAGTTCATTAGGCAATTTAAAGTCGCTACCTTATATGTATGAGGTCATTAGTTTAATGACCCGGGCAAAATCGCTCGCAGAAAAATTCTCCGAGGCCTGCAGCCTGAATCCAGAAGATGTATCAACACCAAAACTGAAACGGATCATTGAGACTCTCAACGACAAGGACGATCTAATCAAATCAGCCACATCTCTAAGCCAGGAAGTATCGCGATTCATTGATACAAGAAACCTAGAGCTACTTATCTTCGTTTGCAGAAACTATGAAGAGGAGTTCCTCGCAACCAGAGCAATTATAGCTATTACAGGTGCAAAAGTCTCAACTGATGGGCATGTCAACCTGCGACTACGGCGGATAAAGGAAAAAACTACAAAACTCTTTGACGGAAAACTGATTAGAAAGAATCAGATAGTCGAGAAATTCCAGCGTAGCAAGGCATTCACTAGTTGACGTCTAATACCATTCCTTTTACCAATGATGGGTGCCATTCGGCATCCGTTATGATTTGAACTCTGCCCACCTCCGCTCATCACGAAACATTGCATTCAGGATTGTAATAAATTTTCTGATACAGGCAGTTAAGGCAACTTTTTTGGGTTTACCGCGTGAAACCAGATTGGTGTAAAACCTTTTAATTTGAGGGTTGTAACGCACTGCTGAAAGCATCGCCATGTAAAGCATTGCCCTCACTCCTGACCGGCCACCCCAGATGGCTCTCTTCTCTCTTAGTGAACCACTGTCACGATCATAGGGGCATACTCCAACCAGAGCGAAAATTTGCCTGCGATTTAATTTTCCCAACTCCGGTAACTGCGTAAGAAGCACAGCCTGCGTAACAGGGCCAATACCTTTTACACTATCAAGTAATTTCCGCCTCATAGTCAGTTCTTCTGATTCCTTAAGCCTGGCTTTAATCTCAAGATCCAGTGCATTAATTTCTGCGTTCAACCACGCTATATGCTTTGCGATCCCTTGTTCAATAAATGGAGACGGTTTCTCCTGACAACGAGCCGCTTCCATCGTTCTGGTCTGCACCAGTTGTCGCCGGCGAGCCAGAATTAACGATAACTCCTGAAGTTCATTATCCTTAAGTGGACGTGCAACTGGCTGCATGCGCTTTCCTAACTCACAAATTGTTTTAGCGTCAATGGGATCACTTTTCGCTATTTTGCCCAATGCTCTGGCAAAGTTTTTCACTTGGCAGGGATTTACGACAGCAACTGCCAATCCTGCTTCAGTGAGCATAGATGCCAGAAGATAGTGATACTTACTTGTAGCCTCCATTGTCAACAACGGGTAAAAAGTGATCCACTTACCGTCACCACCAACGGTCTAATATTGATCCACCTTGTTTACTCAGGATTAGCTTCCGCTATAACCCGGCCTTTCGTTTCTGCTTCAGTCGATAGCTTTCTCCTTTTATCTGGACTACGTGTGAGTGATGTAAGATCCGGTCCAGCATCGCCGATGTCAGGGCTGCATCCCCGGCGAACGTCTGGTCCCACTGCCCGAACGGCAGGTTAGAGGTCAGGATCATCGCGCTCTTTTCGTAACGTTTGGCAATGACCTGGAAGAACAGCTTGGCTTCCTCCTGACTGAACGGCAGATAGCCTATTTCGTCGATGATGAGCAGTTTGGGGGCCATGACACCGCGATTGAGTGTCGTTTTGTAACGCCCCTGACGCTGGGAAGTCGACAGCTGTAACAGCAGATCCGCTGCGGTTGTGAAGCGAACCTTGATGCCCGCCCGTACTGCCTCGTAGCCCATGGCTATCGCCAGATGTGTTTTCCCCACGCCCGAGGAGCCCAGCAACACGATGTTTTCGTTACGTTCGATGAAGCTCAGGGAACGCAGCGACTGGAGCTGCTTCTGAGGTGCGCCGGTGGCGAAGGTGAAGTCATATTCCTCGAACGTCTTCACCGCCGGGAAGGCTGCCATCCGCGTGTACATCGCCTGTTTACGCTGATGCCGGGCCAGTTTCTCCTCATGTAACAGGTGCTCCAGGAAGTCCATGTAGCTCCATTCCTGATCCACTGCCTGTTGCGACAGCGCCGGCGCCGCGCCGATAAGGCTGTCCAGCTGGAGCTGTTCAGCAAGCACCATCAGCCGTTGATGTTGTATTTCGACCATCATGTGGCTCCTCTGCAGAACGTGTCATAGATGGACAGCGGATGATGCAACGGCTGCCTGTCGAAGGTCACCAGGCTTTCGTCAACCTGCACGTCAGACTGTTTTTTCTCCGGTGGCAGTGCCAGCATGGATTGCTGTTCCTCCACCCAGCGATTACAGGGCCGGGTCTGGATAGTTTCATGCTTCCGTTGATTCGCCACATCGTACAGCCAGCGCAGGCCGTAACGGTTTGCGGTTTCAACATCGACGGTGATCCCCATCGGGCGCAGGCGCGTCATTAACGGGATGTAGAAGCTGTTGCGGGTGTACTGCACCATTCTCTCCACCTTACCTTTAGTCTGTGCCCTGAAGGGGCGACATAGCCGGGGAGAGAAGCCCATCTCTTTGCCGAACTGCCACAGGGAAGGATGGAACCGGTGCTGTCCGGCCTGGTAAGCATCTCGCTGGAGCACTACCGTTTTCATATTGTCGTACAGAACTTCCCGCGGTACGCCACCGAAGAAGCTGAACGCATTGCGGTGACAGGATTCCAGCGTGTCGTAGCGCATGTTGTCGGTGAACTCGATGTAAAGCATTCTGCTGTATCCCAGAACAGCAACGAACACATGCAGGGGGGACTTACCGTTTTGCATGGTCCCCCAGTCAACCTGCATCTGCCGCCCGGGCTCGGTTTCGAAGCGAACGACCGGTTCTGCCTGTACGGGGAGTGTCTGCGAACGGATGAATTCCCTCAGGATAGTCAGACCTCCACGATAGCCCAGCTCCATGATTTCCCTGGCAATAACGGTAGCCGGGATTTTGTAGGGATGCGCGTCGCTGATCCGCTTACAGATATAATCGCGGTATTCATCGAGCAGTGATGATGCCGGGCGTGGGGAATACTGCGTTTTTTCAGATTTGGCTTTCAGGTGGCTGCGGACAGTATTGCGCGAAATACCCAGTTCTCTGGCGATGGCCCGGATACTCATTCCCCGCTTGTGCAGGACTTTAATTTCCATACGAATCTCAAAAGTGATCATAAGCTCCCCTGTATTCAGAGGAGCAGATTAACCCATGGATCAATTTTCAACCGTTGGGGTGGATCAGTTTTGCACCGTTGGTAACATCCATGACAACAAGCGAAACCGATAACTCCCTCAACGCTTCCAGCAATAACTGTATGCCTGTCGGTGTGTTTTCCAGATGAAGAAACTGGGATGTTGTATCAATGTGGACATCAAAGCTGTCTTTCGATACATCAATTCCGACTGTTGTAGTTTCTTTCATTTTTCAGTTCTCCCTACCTTGTAGATACGGGCTTACCCTTCAGCCCCGGCAATTGTTCGGGCTAATTCTGAAACTGACACTGCGCAAAAATACTCACCCTCGGGCTTTATATCCCTGGACACCGGTCACGCTGCAGCATCAGGAAAAACACATAGAGTGTATACCTCTATGTCAAACAAAACATACAAGGACACCGGCAGAGCGAACCCTTGCATTCGCAGCGTCCCGGCTACAGTAGCGGCACGGCGCCCACACGATGGCAGGAACCAGAAATACGGCCTATGTTCAGAGCTGAGGTGAACCCTGATTAGAGATCCACAGCGGAGAAACACAATGTGCGGTCGGTTTACGCAGTACAACTCCCGCGAGGAGTACCTTGCCTTTCTCGGAGAAGAAGCTGAACGGGATATTCCGTATGATCCGGAGCCCGTCGGCCGCTACAACGTTGCGCCCGGTACCCGGGTATTGCTGCTGAGTGAACGCCGCTCACAGCTGCATCTTGATCCTGCTCACTGGGGTTATGCCCCGGAGTGGTGGAACAAGCCCGCTCTCATCAACGCCCGAAGTGAAACTGCTGCCGGCAGCCGGATGTTCAGGCCACTCTGGGAGCACGGACGGGCCATTGTTTTTGCCGACGGCTGGTTCGAGTGGAAACAGCAAAACGGCAATGACTAGGAAGGATTCCTGATCGTCACGGCAGCTGCGGGTGAGGGACTGCTGGACATTCACGATCGGCGACCGCTCGTGTACTCACCGGCTGCTGCGCGTAAATGGCTCAGCGAAAACACAACCGGTAAAGAGGCGGAAGACATTGCCCGTGAGGGCAGTCTTCCCGCCGAAGATTTCACATGGCACCCCGTCAGCCGGGCAGTTGGCAATCCCGGTAACCAAGGCCGGAAACTTATTGATCCACTGACCTAGCAGACGCTGAGATACGCGGCATCCACTCACAGGGTTATGCACTGTTTCTGTGGATAACCACGTATGAAGCCATGCGGCAGGCAGTCTGTCAGTACGCTGAGCGTGCAGCTGAAAAGCTGCGCGGTGAGCGGCAGTTCTGCAGGCATATTGCCGTATTTGTGAAGACGTCACCGTTCGCGGTGAACGAACCGTATTACGGGAATGTGGCCAGTGAGAAGCTGATGAAAGTCGTGGACGGTATTAACCATTCAGGACTGGGAAAAGTGTGGTTCGCGGGTAGGGGGTTGCGCCTGAGTGGCAAATGAAGCGTGAGATGCTATCACCTGCTTATACGACACGCTGGGCAGATATTCCTGCAGCGAAACTGACTTGAAACATTGGCGATTTCACCTTGAAATTTTCAACATAAACCACATTATTACAATAGGTTAGGTGTGAAATCGCCGTGGCGAAGTTATTTACTCAAATTTCTATCAAGGACCTCGTTGATAGCTTTGTCCAGTTCATCCTGAACCACTTTTGACATACGGCTAAACTCATAAGTCAGCGTACGCCCTTTCACACGCTTGCGCGCGAACTTATCCTTTTCTTCAAAGGTCCAGAGTGCGGAAATTACTGACGTTTCCTTAGGAGGAGGAGCTATCAATGCCTGAGAGGCCTGAGAAATCAATTTCAGTATACTGGCTTTCTGTTCGTCTTCCGGTCGCTCGTAGTCACTCAAAATTGCATCATGCTGATCTGAGACAGACTTAATGAGCCCTTCAGACGTTAAGCCCTTTTCACTGAGTTTTTCATTAACCTCTAACAGAATTTTATAGTCACTAAACGACAGCTCAGACTGAACCGGGAACAGAGAAATCAATTCTTGCGGTACTGCTGCCGCCTGCAGTGCCCTGGTGACCTTAGCCTGGGATAACCCCTCCAGTTCAGCAATTTCCTTTTGATTGAATCCAGACTCTTTCAGAGCCATCAATCTTAAGCCGATCTCCCGAAGGTTATGCTCTTTAGCTGTCTGGATATCTTTAGCCAGCTGGCGAGCTTCATCAGCTGATAAAAGTTCATCGGTAACCATTACATCAAGGCCTGTACGGATATAAATCGCTGAGGCTCGCCGTCTCGAACCATCCAGTATCTCAATACTTTCACCTTGCTGAATGCCAATACAGGGGAAAAACTGCTGAAACTTAATCGTCTGGATAATAGATTTCAGGGACTCCCTGGTCAGAGCAAGTTGATCTCTTCCATTGGTTTCCTGGTTTACGAATGTCTTACTTTCAACGTCCGATGCTGGTACCCGAACAAACCTGAACGTTATCTTCCTGCCGGATTTTAGGGTAAATACCTGACTTCTTTGGGTGTCAGTCATCTCGACCATTGACGCTTGGGTATTTAACTGTCTGCCAATGGTTTTTCTTTTCTCATTCGACATCACACACCTCCGTTAGTACGAATGAACTCAATGCGATCAAATACGGCCTTCGCAAAGTCTTCCGCTGCTGATTTTGCGCTTTTAAGCGCCTCGGTGCTTCCATCATAGGTTGCTGGATTTGCGGAAATAACTGTGTCAAAAGTCTCCCCGCAGCGCTCGAAGCCATCCAGCCTCGGCAGAACCATGTCGAGCATATCGGCACCGAATACCTCTTTGGCCTGACTATGGCAAATTTTGTGATCAGACTTGTTCAGGATTTTAGACATAAAACCGACATTTCCGATGAGATTGCAGGTGTGTCCATCCTGTTCGATCGAATCAATAAGCGCAGGAAGGCTGGCTACAAACTTCAGGGAAGAATGAAAATCAACCGTTGCCGGTGGAAGAGGGGTCAACATCAGGTCTGCCGCTCCGATGCAGTTTTTCAGGAACGCATCGAGGTGAGGACCACTATCAAGGAAGATAAAGTCGTAGTCATACCGTAGCTTGTCGATAATGTTCTCTTTGAGCACTGCATGAATATTTTGCCCCGGCAGATGTTCCTCACACAATCCCTTCCAGCCTTCAGCAAGGAATGCATCGTCAATGGAAGCAGGAATAACATCAACGCCCGGGATAATTGACGGCACGATGAAATCGGACAGTAATTCTTCACGAGACACGTTCTGGAGCATGGCCTGAGCAGCCGTATTTTCAACCAGACCCACTGAATTCTCATGGCTCAGGAACATTGTCAGAGATGCCTGCGGATCGAAATCGATGGCAAGAATACGCAGGTCTTCGAACAGAAGCTGAGGATGAGCTCGAAAAGCATGGGATAATGAAGCGGTAGAAACTGTCTTGGAACCGCCACCTTTAAGGTTACATACAAAAATAGTGAAGGCTTTATCGAAGCGATCTCTGTACTTGGGGACTTTACGATGGAAATACAGATCGATGACGTTCTGAATCGTCATCGCGTACTTCATCGTATTGCCGGAAGGTTTCTTTTTAAAAATGTAGCCACTGGCTTCCATTTCGGCCACAGCATACTCAACACTCCCTTTGCTGAGCTTAGGCAGCTTATATAGGGCGGCTTTACTGTATTCCTGATAGAACTCGGTAAGCTTCAATTCCTCTTTTTGCAGGCGGATACTTTCGCTCAAGGATGTCAGAAGTTTACCTGCACGTGTGGCGACTTTCCGTAACTGCTCAATATTTTCCATCTTTCACCTCATGACGTTTTTTGTCATTTTGAACAAAAAACGTCATATTGCAAGAAAAAAATCATAGTATTTTGGTTTTGCTCTCAATCGTTGGGGTCGTGTTAAATTTTGTTGGCCCACAACGCAAACCGTGTGTCTGTTCAGAGCTTGCATCTGAGCAGGCAAGAGACAAAAGACTTGTTAACAGGTCTTTGCGGGTGTATTTTAGAGACTAGTTAAACGGTCTCAAAAGGTAATCTATGCCCAACATCATTCTCAGTGACACAAGCGCCAGTGTCAGCGAACTTAAGAAAAACCCAATGGCGACTGTCAGCTCCGGTGATGGCTACCCGGTTGCTATTCTTAACCGCAACCAGCCCGCCTTTTACTGTGTTCCGGCAGAGCTATACGAGAAAATGCTCGATGCCCTGGACGATCAGGAACTGGTTAAGCTTGTCGCCGAACGCAGCAACCAGCAGCTGCATGACGTGGACCTGGATAGTTATTTATGACGTATACGGTCAAATTCAGGGATGATGCGCTGAAAGAGTGGCTGAAGCTGGATACAGTCATTCAACAGCAATTTGCGAAAAAGCTAAAGAAGTGCAGTGAAAATCCGCATATCCCTTCAGCAAAACTGCGCGGGATAAAGGACTGCTACAAAATCAAACTTCGAGCGTCTGGCTTTCGTCTGGTCTATCAGGTGATTGACGATCAATTAATTATCGCTGTTGTAGCTGTAGGAAAACGTGAACGTAGTGACGTTTATAATCTTGCCAGTGAACGAATGAGATAATTATTCATTTTTATGTTTGGAGGTCATAATGGATTACCGTTCTCTTATGAAAAACTCATTCAGCGAAATGAGAAAGTACAGCAGTCAAACCGTTATGGTTACTCAGTCATTTACTTCCTTTGGTCGATATAAGCCTCGGCCAGCCTTTCAGGACTGGATTAAGCGCCTTAATAAAAATGATCGCTTGCCCCGAGGACGTTTCTTTGCTGGAAAAAAACCTGGTCGTCGCCTTGCGATTTTTGATGAAATTTAGTTTTCAGACAAAGCCGCGCCAGCGGCCTTTTTTCTGCCCCTCGTTTAATTCCTCCGCCAGCCTGGACATTCAGGTGATTCTGTCCAGCATTATGTTTGCCACTTTCATCCATTCGTCTCGGCCCTTCAGCAACGCACAAAAAATGCTATTCATCCTGGACATTTCGGCACTATCGGAAAAAGTGTCCTGAAAATATTTTGGTGATCGTATTTTATTTTGTTGACCCGCAGCGAAAACCGTGAGTCTGTTCAGAACTTGCTTCTGAGCAGGCGAAGGGTTGGACAAGCCCGGCGGGCGCGTCAGCCCGTCACATTGGGGTATGCTCCAGCAGTACCGACTTCCGTCTACTCTTCCCACCAGTTGTGACCAGATAAGAGATACCTTCAAATGCATAACCACTTAAATGTCACCAGAACATCTCGTCATTTCGTTATAGCTGTAGTACCAGTGTCTTGGCGCAGATATATCAGGACCATCAAACTGAAGATTAAAAAGAAAAGAGGGGACAGCCCCCCCCGGAACTGCCCTAAAGGAATTGCAATTCCATTCTCCACCAATGTTAGCATTTTTTGCCTGTGATACTATGACCGGGTCATTTTTCAGAGCATGGACTGATGAAAAAGAAAAATACTACGCCAACTCCCCTCGATGCGACATTCCGCCAGTTTCTGTCACAACCAGACATTGCCAGGGATTTTATGGAACTGCATCTGCCGACAGAGCTGCGTGCCATCTGCGATCTGAGCACGCTGAAATTGGAATCCGGCTCGTTCGTTGAGGATGATCTCCGGCAGTATTTCAGCGACGTTCTCTACAGCCTGAAAACTACAGCAGGTGACGGGTACATACATGTCCTCGTGGAATACCAGTCAACGCCGGACAAACATATGGCTTTCCGCCTGATACGCTATGCGGTGGCCGCCATGCAGCGCCATCTGGAGGCAGGGCATAAAAAGTTGCCACTGGTGGTACCGGTGCTGTTCTATACGGGTAAGCGCAGCCCGTATCCGTACTCTACCCGATGGCTGGATGAATTTGACGATCCGGCGCTGGCAGGCAAACTCTACAGCTGCGCTTTCCCGCTGGTAGACGTTACGGTCATTCCGGATGATGAAATCGCTGACCATCGTAGTATGGCCGCACTAACTTTACTGCAAAAGCATATTCACCAGCGGGACCTGGCAGAACTGGTTGACCGGCTGGCGCCCATCTTGCTGGCCGGATATCTGTCTTCATCACAGGTAATATCGCTGGTACACTATATAGTGCAGGCAGGCGAAACATCGGACGCCGAAGCCTTTGTACGCGAACTGGCACAGCGTGTGCCGCAACACGGAGACGCACTTATGACCATCGCACAACAGCTTGAACAAAAAGGCATCGAGAAGGGGATTCAGCTCGGTGAACAGCGCGGCATTGAAAAAGGCGAGCGCGAAGCCACACTTAAAATTGCCCGTACCATGCTGCAGAACGGCATTGACCGCAATACCGTCATGAAAATGACCGGTCTGACTGAAAACGATCTGGCCCAGATCCGTCACTAATCCCCCTCTCCTGACACTCCTTGTCCGGCCATTAGCGAATACTGGCGGGGCGGGGCAGGGAGGCACCAGACTCAGGCTCTGCCAGCCACAGCGATTAAATAGCTTCATTACCTCCGCTACGTTCCCCGTCAGACGCGCAGTTAGGGGACTTATCTGTCGGCCGCTGTCGTCAAAAGTGACATCAAGGTTGGCCCGTGAGAGATAAATGCCATTGACGCCCGCACTGAGCGGCAGGGCATTCCGGCCGGACCATTTCCACCAGGCAATGTGCAGCCAAAAAGTAAGTAGTGCTCGCCGCAGCCATGTGACCGAGCAACGCGAGCGAACTGGCGAGGAAGCGCAAGAGCGAGGGTGTTACAGAAGGCAATTACGCGCAGGAACTGAATACTTAGAAAACTATGGGAAATACCCCTGGTTTGGAGATATCCAGTTATCCACCGGATATTTTTAAAAGCATTTTTACTCTTTTTATTTCCTTTTTATCCATTTTATCCCTTTTAGAAACCCGCCAGACCACGCCAGCCGCACTTCTCAAGGCACCAGTATGGGAAACGCCTAAAGTTCTTCTGGGAAACACCTCGGGTTATTGTGGGGAACACCACAAGTAGCTATGGGGAACACCTCAACAAAGTATGGGAAACACCACATGTTACTATGGGAAATACCCCTAGTTCATCTGCAGTTCATATACCTGTTGATAACTTACTAATTCTTCTTGTGAATTTCGGTGCCTCATGCCAGTATGTGGGGGATTCAAAAACACCCACACGGTGAAGGCAATGACCACGGAAACCATTAAAAAGCCTGTCAATATCAGTCAGTCCAATGAGCTGACTGAGGCCGCTTACTATTTGCCTCTACAGGCAAAACGTGTGTTGTGGCTTTGCCTGATGCAGTGCTACCCGATGAAGGATGATCCCGATTCTGTCTCTCCGATATTCACCGTTACTGTGGCGGATTATCAGAAATTTTTTAAGGTCAGCGTGGATACTGCCTCAACTGACGTTAAAAAAGGTGTGACCGCACTGGCGGACAGCAGCGTGGTTTTTTACCCTAAAGAAGGGGAGTTTGAAGAGGTGAAACGTCCCTGGCTGGCTGAAGCAGGCCTGAAAAAAGGGCGGGGGAAATGGCAAATAGAGTTCAACTACAAGGTAATGCCGTACCTGATGGGACTGACTAACCAGTTCACAACATACTCCTTGTACGACTGTGGAAAAATTAACAGTGTACGGGTTATCCGCCTCTATGAAAGCCTTTGCCAGTACCGTTCAAGCGGCGTTTGGATCACTACTCAGGATTGGCTGTCTGAACGTTTCATGCTCCCGGAATCACAACGCAGTAACTTTGCTGAGATGAAACGCACCTTCATCAATCCAGCTCTGAAGAAAATCAACGCCAATACGCCTCTTAAAGCCGCGATGACGCAGAATGACGACGGCCGACTGGTATTCACTATCCTGGATTCAAAAAGCTAACTTGGGGTATTTCCCATATCAGCCCTGCCGACTGCTAAACTCTAGGTCATTCCCATAAACTGAACTTGGGGTATTTCCCATAATCATCCTCGGTTCAGTTGTTTTATCAACGCAACCGCATCTGATTCCGGCATAGCAAACTGCACCCGATGACGTGCTGCGACATCGAGCGCAAAAACCTTCGTGTAGACCTCCGGTGAGCTCACTGACTTGTGCCCCATCAGGCTCTGCAGTACCTTCAGCGGAATTCCGGCATACAGCATGTGCATGGCATAGCTGTGACGGAATGTGTGCGGTGTTACCGGCACGGAGAACGTCCCCCATATGCTGGATAACATCAAGTTATCTTCCTGTCACAGTCTTGGACGTTTGTGGTTTGTACTGGCTAGAAGTGCATCTTCAAATATCTTTTTTAATTGTGGTTTCTCATCAAAAGCACCGGCTGCTCCGGCTCTTTCCATTGCACTCTCAAGTGTTTCAATAGCGAAGGATTCCCCGTCAACTATATCCGTAGGCGGTAATATACTCTTTATTTTTCCACGAACAAGTTGATCATCTTCTATTGTTTCAGAACATCCATCAGGAGATATAGTCATCACGGTAGTGTCCCCCCAGGTGACAACAAAACGATTAACCATATGATCCACTTCTCCGGCACGCCCTCGTTTTTTAGAGCCTTTAATCCATAGATCGCTGAGCAAAAGTCCGTCAGTCATGCGGGACGCTCGGGTAAGAACAGTCGAGATGGCATCAAGAATCCTGGTTTCCCCGGGACCGATAAGTAGATGTTTAAGAGCAGCATTTCGCCATTTCAGTTCCGTATTATCAGTCATCATTGCTCCTCTATTCTATGTTTCTGCCATAATCGCGACGTTTCATTGCGTAACGCCTGAAAGCCTATAGGGCGTCAGCCGAGGAGGCCTGCTCGGTACAGTCCCCGCGCAGCGGGTCGAATCCCGCCGGGTACTCACTGACCAGCTGGCCATACACGCATTCTGGCGTATGGAAGTAATTTTCGTCCGCCCTGCATAAATCGCACATAATCTTTCCTCTACTTAGAAATCCCGCCCGCTGTTATGAATATTGCTCAGCGGAAAGGAAAAAGGGCCGTGAGAACATCGAACCCGTTTCGCCGAGAAGACGCCGGGTTAATAGCAGATATAAATCCATTTTCAGAGCACCTTTCGGCAGCCCCCAAAATCTCTCGCATGCCAAGAATCGATGCGCCAGCCATTTTCTAGCCTTTCCGGAATATCAATGCGACGGGCCAGTTCTTTTCCGTTCAGATCGACTATTAGCTGAACGTCAGGAGAATTACCATCAGGATTGCTGACGCCTGGTTCACGGAGATACCAGACGAATCTGCGACCGCTATCCATCAGCTCACGAAAAAGCTCCACTTCGTCCATTTCAGCCCTTTGCAATACCTTCCCAACAAATAGTCACAAATAGTAATTATGTCTCACAGCATAATTATCTGCGCAACCAGCCATTCATCACCTACCTTAATATTCCAGTGTTCATCTTTTATGTGAGTTAACGTCACGTTCCTGATAATAAGAAGCAATATAACCACGCAAGTAAATTACCGGATGGCCGATTCGTGGTGATCCTACTTTTTCGCTATTTATCAGTTTCCGGAAGTCTAACACCCACACGGAATAATCACACCGCCCTGTTCCGGTGGTGAGCAGGCGGTCACGGGGCCGGGGAAAGATAAAACATATAGCGTCATTATTAGCTGATAACACCGCTACATCTTGTGTTGGTGGGCCACTGCGCGCCAGTGGGGTTTGCGGAGATCCGGAACTACCTTTTTTCGGATCTCCGCAGAAAAAAAGACAGAAGTATATATATGTGTGACATATGCATATCACTGCCATCTGTATATGCCAACCATCTGCATATGCAAGAGATATACAACTGAACATAGTTAGCTTATACTTAGCCTATGCGCACATCCGGCACATTACCACCTTCGGAGAGGTCCGAACATCGGGAGAAACACGATGAGAACCGTATCAATATTTAAAAACGGCAACAACCGCGCCATCCGTCTGCCCCGCGATCTGGATTTTGAGGGGGTGAGCGAGCTGGAGATAGTCCGGGAAGGGGACAGCATCATCCTTCGCCCCGTCCGGCCGACCTGGGGTTCGTTCGCACAGCTCGAAAAAGCTGACCCGGACTTTATGGCGGATCGCGAGGACGTTGTCAGCGACGAAGGACGATTTAACCTGTGAACAAGACCTATATGCTGGACACCAACATCTGCTCGTTCATCATGCGCGAGCAGCCGGAAGCAGTCCTGAAGCGCCTGGAGCAGGCGGTGCTGCGTAACCAGCGCATCGTTGTCTCGGCCATCACCTACTCCGAGATGCGCTTCGGTGCCACCGGTCCGAAGGCCTCCCCGCGCCACATCCAGCTGGTTGACGCGTTCTGCGCCCGCCTCGATGCCATCCTGCCCTGGGACCGCGCCGCGGTGGATGCGACCACGGAGATTAAAGTGGCGCTGCGCCTCGCCGGGACGCCGATCGGCCCGAACGACACGGCGATTGCCGGACATGCCATCGCCGCCGGTGCCGTGCTAGTAACCAATAATGTAAGAGAGTTTGAGCGGGTATCAGGGTTAGTACTTGAAGACTGGGTGAAGTAACGTAGTCAGGCCGCCATCCGGCAGCCTGACAATTGTTAAGGGATTTTAATTATGTGGATTTCGAAGAACGGATGAGCACATAAACCCGCTTGATAACTAGGCAGGGATATGCACAAAAATCATTGGATAGTCTGTTATTCAAATGATAACTGTGCGTGACAATGAGCCCCCCGGAATTTTCATATAAAACTTTCCGCAGTACGGCATTTTGATGTATGGCAGCTTTAGATCGCTAATTGGTATGCCGTATATCGATAATTATATTAACCGCCAGCGAACATAATGTAGTTCCCACATGCAGGATAAAGTATTTCAGCCAGATTAAAGCTAATGGTTGGAAGGCTTAATAATCAATAGCAAGTCTGCTTCAAGAAAGCTAACTGACTTCAACCGCAACGTACCAAAATCAAAGAGTTGAAGCAGTGAGGTCGACTTGTGCTGCACGTTTTAGGACTTAAATAGGACGTAGTAAATAATAACGTAGCACGTTCAGTATAATATTACTGTAAGTTAACCGTTTTGCTGGCGATCACCTGACGGGTAACCCCCTCTCATTAGCTGGATGAATCACTGTCTTTTAGATTCGGTCGTCGATTTTCCTCTCTTAATTCAGCTGCGTGCCATTTCATGATAGCCAGATCGGCTGAGCCCCTTTCAATTAGATTTTTGTGTATCATGCGTAACAGCAATGATACGCGACGTTCTGTACGTTCCAAAGTATCCTGCGGGAGGCTGTAACACAAAGTGTACAGCTTACTATCTACTTTCGCGATATCAACAAATAACACAGGAATGAAGCTCCCTAGTATGCCGATATGCCTTAAAGATATACGAGCAAACCTCAATGCCATTCAGAGGTACTCCAAGGTTGATCAACATCAGAATGTTGTGGGTTCGAAAGATACCATAGCGATATCTATGCTTGGGTCCGTATTACCATCTTGCCCAACAACATTTCTAGCGCTTTATAGCCACGGTGGTTGCTTAACTTCTGAACCAGCAGGGCAGAGGCGTAAAAAACTCTCAGGGAAAACCCTGAGAGGGGCCATATGGCTAACACCAGGTAACTTTCCACTCAAACCTTGGTATAGTAAAACAAACAAAACTATACCAAGGTCTAGCAGCATTATAATCAAACGAAACGTTGATTATCAATAGATGGTGCGATATTCCTGATCTAAATCAATAAATTAAGCCATCCCTTACCCTTGGACCTCTCCAGCCTAATGCTGTCAGAAAAACAAAATGCGTTGCCAGGGATAAGGGGGAAGCGCATTAAGCTGTTGCCGAAAAGTCTTTTGCAGACCTGATAGAAAATCATGCTCAATGTCGTTGTGAGTCTTGGTAGGGTTTCTAAATGGAAAACCGCCAAAATTGTAGCGGAAAAGCTCTAAAGCATTACACTACCGCTGCGTCCTTGACACCAATTAGGCAACAGGTGTAACCCCACCAAAGCAGTCAGGCTTCGCGAAAACGAAATTTTCTGAGGGTAGAGTAAAAACCAGAACAGATGTTTATCTGATGGTGACGGATAGCATTATTGAAAAGCTGGAAGTGTGGTGTTAAGCCATGGGGGAGCAATAAAGTAGCGATATGTCGGCTCTGATGAGGTTAATGCTGCCGGGCCTGTTGCGAAGGGGGGATATTATCCGTGGAAAGCGCAGCGTTCTGAACTATTTACTACGACCCTTGATTAAAGCACGACTGTATTAACCACAAAAAACTGGTGGTTGGTATACTCACAGGTCATTATGATAACAAATATGGTGCTTTACTGAGTGATATTTCTACGCTCAGGCCTCACAGGCACATAATTTGCATAAATATCATCATCGGGGCTCAGGGTGAATATGGTAAAGTCGAATGTGTAGCGGTCTGTCAGACACAATCTGTAGGTGAATATAAGTTCAATTATAGTAAAGATGCTTATCATTGGTGCGCTTGGGTAGAAAATTGAGGCTCAGTGACCGATGAACATGTTTTGCCACACAGCATGTATGAATAAATCTGTTTAAATGAGTATAGGTAAGTCTATACGTGTATGTCAAAGAATGACTTAAGCAGCCCCATATCCCCGATCTTCAACAGCAAGTAAATTCTAAGCTCAAAAAAGAAAAAACTGATCCCATAACTTGCTATACCATGGCATAGTGTACCCACCTTTAGGTTGGAGGGGCGTGTTATGTTTTTTCACTGCATTAAAATAGTGGATTTTGGTCAATGCTTGTTTCTCATCATTTTTATCCTTATGAAATCCTCGATAAAAGACAAAGGTGTTTACTACGAAGTTGTAGTCACATGTCTGATTTATTTTATTGAAAGTCATATGATTGATCTACTATCTAGGATGAGTAATTCCTTCATATAACAGAGATTTATAATCCAATTTAGGAGATTGTTGCTCGTTGTAAGAATTAATTAGAAACGATTAATTTTATTGTCACAGTGGCAGATTCTGTCTATCACGGGCACAGGCTTACTCACCATAGCCCGACAAGCGAGAGTGATTTGCTCGAAGGTGGAACGGCTAATCAGAACACGGACACCATCAGGCTACAGTTATTTTAGCCTTGTCAGTATTGTTTTCCTGTCAAGGATTTGCAGAGGAAGTGTAAGCATATCGTCATAAAATAAATTACAACCGATTGCATTTACATTCTTGCTATACCAAGGCATAGTTAAATCTACTCTGTTTGACTGATCCTTGATCACCTCTCCTATGTGCAGGCGTGCAAGGAGAGGCTTTTTTTATGTGCTGTAATTAGATTCAGCATTCAGTTGTTGGCGCACAACAACCTGCAGGCGATTATCTGGTAAAAGTTACTGCCGAGCTGGACAACGGTGAACGGAAAGCCAATGGAACCGCCGCGCTGAAAGTCACGTAAAAAGATGAACCAGGTACTGGGATCTATTAAAGCTGGCTGACAGCACCTTTACTGAAGGCGCGGTAACGGTTGAGTGGGATCGGACCTGAGACTGGGTAACAGGGGCCCGTTCGGTTGCCTTCAAATTCAACATGCAGCTTGTTATCAAACAGTCCCCACAGCAACAGTACATGTTCTCCTGCCAGATCGGGATCCACTTCATATGCCGTTCCCTCCACCATTATTCTGGCATCAATACCCACTTTACGGCGTTCAGGCTCCCGGGCAAAATGACAGAACCGCTCCCAGCTGCACATTTCACGGATCCCTTCTTCAGGGAGGTTGAGCAGCCAGGCCTCCCGGCGTGAATGCGGCTGTGAGCGATGAGGCTGGTCATTGTAGTGAAGAATATATCGCAGCAGCCATTCATTAGCCTGCTGCTCAGTTTCCGGTTTATGAAAATGGTACAGTGTTTCATGAGCTTCCTTGACGGTGCGGAAGGGACGTTCCACTTTACCTTTCGAACGGGCGGTCACCCGTTCACCATCCTTCCCGGCGGGTAGATGCGTCTGCCAGTCCACGCCCAGAGACAGCATGACATCCTGGAATATGCGGTTTTTGGCCACAGGACCGTTGTCCAGGTAAAGCATTTTTGGCCTGCCCTGCAGGGGAAAAGCGGGATCGACTTTTGGTGCCATGGCGGCATAAAGGAATCGCAGGGCAGATTCTGCATCTTCACCATAAACACAGTGGTACTCCTGGTATGCAACACCACTACGGTCATCGACAACACTGAACAGCATCAGTGTGGGCTCACCTTTTGTAGGATCAATCCATTCGGGGGCATCAATATGTTTCAGGTCAGAGGGTGACATATCAAACTGCCAGCAATCATTACTGTGTTCGGCCTGAAAACGAACCGCTGGCGGCGGGCGATGTAACCGGGGCTGGTCCAGGTGCCAGCCGGAAAGCCAGCGATTAAAGGTGCTGCGGGTCAGGACACCTTTTGGAGCCTGAAAATGCCCCTGTTCAGTATCAACACCGTAATCCTCCAGTAATTCAATCGCCCGGCGGGTGGAAAGATGGCGGCCTTTTTTGTTGGTGGTGCGAAATTTAAGTGCAACGACCAGTTCACAGTAACGTTCCATATCCTTGCAGGGGAGTACCCGTGGCTGCCCATGGTCCTGCCGGTGAACCGGGCGGGGTTTTAGCAAATCATTGAGCGCCCGGTACACAGATGTGGTGGAGAGTCCATATAATGCAGAGACTGCAGCAATCTGCGATGCCCGTTCAGGGCTTTTGGGTGACAGACGTTCCAGCCGCTGGCGCAGCTGTAACAAAGCTTCAGCCGGAATGCTTTTACGCCATCCTGGTGGCATCCTGACCCGCCTTGTTCAGATAGTTATACAGCGTTGATTTGGAGATCACCATCATGTTGCAGATTTCCTCGATGGTATGATTACGCTCCTAGTGTAACTTCAGCACCAGCGCTTTCTTTGTGGGGCTGAGCAACGCAGGCCGTCCGCCCTGACGCCCCCGCTTGCGGGCAGCCGAAAGCCCGGCCGGCCTGCGTTCGCGTACCAGATTACGCTCAAGCTCGGCCAGCGCGCCAAAAAGGTGTAAAACCAGGCGGCCGCCGCTGGAAGTTGTGTCGATATTTTCCTGAAGACTGCGGATGCCCACCTGCAACCCGTCCAGCCGTTCGACCAGTTGCAGCAGATTTTTAAGGGAACGCTCAGACGATCCAGTCACCAGATAACGACAGTATCGCCGGGCCGGAGCGAACCTATCAGTCTGGCCAATCCTTCGCGTTCAGCCTGTGCACCAGTGACTTTATCTTCAAAAATACGTTCACAACCTGCCTGCGCCAGTGCATCACGCTGGAGATCGAGATGCTGGTCGTCAGTGGAAACCCGCGCGTATCCAATCAACATGGTCTGTATTCCAGTAAGCCATCAGATTTAAGTATAGATGGAAAGTGAATGATGGAATGAGAAAGTGTAATCCAGTAGTGCAGGTTACAGACCGATCATGAAAGCGGTTATCCCGGGTGCATAAAACGGTCGTTTACTGCACGCTCTGAAAAGTGATTTTTATTGATTGTGTGATATTTAACCAATACATTACCTTACTTAAATTATACGATGCCATCTATAGAGAAAGGAAACAGCTATGAAATTTGTTCTGAAGGGAATCCTGGCGGGGTTATTACTGTTCAGCCTTCACGCCGTATCTTCTGCCCTGCCACTGGAGAAACCGCGGCTCACTATTGCAGTTGGAGGGAAAAGCGTTTTATACAATCTGCCGCTGACGATTGCAGAGCGGAAAGGCTATTTTAAAGAGGCTGGTTTACAGGTTGATATTGCGGATTTCGCTGGCGGTGGGAAAGCGTTACAGGCACTGATTGGCGGAAGTGCTGATGTAGTCAGTGGAGCCTATGAGCATACAATTACCTTACAGAATAAAAATCAATATATTACCGCGTTTATAATGACCGGGCAGGCACCGCAAATTGTGGTAGCTGTGTCACGGAAAACCATGCCGTATTATCATCAGATTAGCGATCTGAAAGGTAAAAGAATCGGGATAAGCGCACCGGGATCCTCCACCAATATGGTGGCAAATGTAGTGCTTGCCCGGGCGGGGCTGAAACCGGGTGATGTTTCCTTCATTGGTGTCGGTACCACCGCTGGCGCAGTGGACGCTCTGCGTTCCGGACGTATTGATGCCATCGCCAATACGGAACCGGTTATCTCTCTGCTTGAGAAAAGTAACGACATTATTATTGTCGCTGATACACGTACAAAAGCCGGTACAGAAGCCATTTTTGGGGGACCAATGCCTGCTGGCTCACTGTACGCCAAAGAGTCATTTCTGAAGAACAATCCGGCAACGATTCAGGCATTAACAACAGCGATGCTGAAAGCATTACGCTGGCTGAACACCGCTTCTCCTGAAGAGGTCGCTGCTGTGGTACCCGAAAATTATCTTCTCGGGGATCCGACCCTTTATAAAATGGCTTTTACCAATATACGTCCTGCCATCTCCCGGGATGGTCTGTTTACACCAGTAGCCACAAAAACAGCATTACATGCCCTTTCGACGTTCGATCCGTCTATTCAGCCTGAGCATATCGATCTATTACGAACATGGACTAATCGTTACGCGATTGAGGCACAGCGCAATGAACAGGAATGACCCTTACAGTGAGACAGCAATGCAACTGCACGCTGTTTCATATTGTTATGGCCAGTCTCGTTCACAGACAGAAAGAACGGTACTGGCCGAAACCAGCCTGAAGATTTCAGCCGGAGAGTTTGTCTCTCTGGTCGGGCCAACAGGATGTGGTAAATCCACATTGTTGAAGCTTTGCGCTGGCTTGCTCGCGCCTTCTTCCGGTCATATTACGGTATTTGATAAACCGCTGGACGGTATTAATTCACACGCAGGCTATATGTTTCAGGATGAAGTATTACTGCCCTGGCTGACGGTTCTGGAAAATGTGGTGCTGGGATTGGGGTATCACGGGATGCCTGCGACTGAATCTGATTCATTGGGCAGGTCATGGTTAACCCGTGTGGGGTTAAGTGTTGTTGCAGATTATTATCCTTCGCAGCTGTCCGGAGGCATGCGTAAACGTGTGGCCTTGGCGCAAACCTTGATTCTTGATCCTGACATTATCCTGATGGATGAACCTTTTTCTTCGCTGGATATTCAAACCCGTCAGCTAATGGAAAATGAATTGCTCGCACTCTGGGAAAAAAAACGCAGTGCGGTACTGTTTATAACGCATGATCTAGACGAGGCCATTGCCTTGGCCGATCGTGTTATTGTCCTTACGGCCGGGCCAGGCACACACCCAATAGGCGAATTTTCAGTTCCCCTGGTCCGCCCACGTGATGTAACAGAAATTCGTACCCATCCAGAGTTTGTCGGACTACATAAGAATATCTGGAATGTACTTCGTGACGAAGTGCTGAAAAGTTACCAACATAATTTATCCCATCATGAGTAATAACAATTCCGAAATGAAACCAGCCTTGCTTGTGCTGGGTAAACTGTCTGTATTCTGCAGTGCGCTTGCCGTCTGGGAAGTGGTATCGTGGGATCCACAGCTGGCGTTTTTCTTTGGTGATCCTCAGCGTGTGGTTATCACCCTCTGGCAATGGTTTACTGAAGGTGAGGGAGCTCTGGACATCGCCTGGGGTGACCATGTTCTCTGGTCGTTACATTTCCCGGCGCAAATTTATCCTCATCTCATTATTACACTCGCTGAAACCTTGTTGGCATTTATCATTGGTACGGCGATGGGGATGGTGGCGGGACTTTTTCTGGGGATAAATCCGCTGTTATCTGCGATTTTCTCACCTTATATCAAAGCATTAAACTCGTTACCGCGTGTGATCCTCGCCCCCATCTTTGCTATGTGGTTTGGACTTGGTATCTGGTCAAAAGTGGCTTTTGCTATCACCCTGGTATTTTTTGTCGTCTTTTTTAACGTATGGCAGGGGGTCCGTGACGTAAACTCTGTTCTGTTGGACAATGTCCGTATGCTGGGAGCAAATAAACGCCAACAACTAATGACTATTTACCTTCCATCCGCCACATCATGGGTATTTTCAAGTTTGCATATGGCTATCGGCCTGGCTTTCGTCGGTTCAGTTGTGGGGGAATATTTAGGCTCTTACCGGGGAATTGGATATTTAATCCTTCAGGCGGAAGGAAGTTTTGATATCAACACCATCCTTGCCGGAACGTTGTTACTTACCCTGTTTGCTCTGTTATTAGACTCCGGAATTAATATTATTGAGTGCTATGCATTTAAATACAGGCAAGTTAAGTAATTTTATCGGATGTACAACATTTGCCAATGAAGCTGTTTCGGGGAATGAATTTTCATTTGCAGCTAATGTGGGTCGGTGGAAATGGAATGCAGGTCGATACGGATAAATGCAGGTTCATTTGCAGGTATTGTGGGTTTGAGACCATCGCTGGTTGCAGTTAGTGTGGGCTGAAAACGTGGGGTAAATGCAGGTCGGGACGATTTCAAATGCAGGTCACTACAGGTAGGGAAGGGGACTAAACTCCCCCGGCACGGCTCCCTTAAGGAATGGCAATTCCGTTCACTACAAATACTGACGGTCCTCCGGCTGTTGTAATATAAGGTCGTCATTTTTTCAGAGTCCAGGACCGATGAAGAAGAAACCCGGAACACCAACGCCCCATGACGCGACATTTCGCCAGTTCCTGGCGAACCCCGATGTGGCCCGCGACTTTATGCAGCTCCATCTTCCGGCGGAATTGCAGGCATTATGCGATTTGAGTACGCTGAAACTTGAACCCGGTACCTTCGTTGAGAATGACTTACGTCAGTATGCCAGCGACATTCTCTGGAGCATGAAAACCACCACCGGCGATGATGGGTACATCCATCTGCTTCTGGAGCACCAGAGTTCGGCCGATAAAAATATGGCCTTTCGCCAGCTCAGATATGCTGTCGCCGCCATGCAACGTCATCTTGAAGCTGGTCATAAAAAACTGCCGCTGGTCATCCCGGTACTGTTTTACCACGGCAGCCGGAGTCCGTATCCGTTCTCCACTAACTGGCTGGATTGTTTCAGTAACCCGGAGCAGGCTGGAAAGGTGTACACGAACGGCTTCCCGCTGGTTGATGTCACCGTCATCGATGATGATGAGATAATGAACCACCGACGGATGGCCGCACTGACCCTGCTGATGAAACATATCCGCCAGCGGGACATGATGGAACTACTGGACAGGCTGCCCCGGGTGATGGTGGAATGGATTTCCCCCGAACAGGTGCGCGTTCTGATAAACTATATGGTAAATGCAGGCGAAGCGCCTGCACCTGAATTTATGCGGGCGCTGGCAGAGCGTCTGCCGCAACACGAGGATGAACTGATGACCATCGCACAACAGCTTGAACAGATAGGCGTTGAAAAGGGCATCAAGCTTGGTGAACAACGCGGCATCGAGAAAGGCCGCCATGAAGGCAAACTCGAGGGCAAACTCGAGGGAAAACTGGAAGTTGCGCACACCATGCTGCAGAACGGCATTGACCGTAATACCGTCATGAAAATGACCGGTCTGACTGAAGACGACCTGGCGCAAATCCGCCACTAATAACCCTCTCCCGGCACTCCCTGTCTGACCATCAGCGTAAACTGGTGGGGCAGGGAGGCCCCATTCTCTGGCTCAGCCTGCCAGTCACAGCGGTTAAACAGCTTTACCACACCTGTCACGTTCCCCGTAAGACGCGCTGTCAGCGGATTTATCTGCCGCCCATCGTCGTCAAATGCCGCGTCGAGGTTAGTCCGCGAGAGATAACGCCACCATCCTGTCTGGCCAGCGCAAGCGCCACCAGTGCGCACCATGCCAGATGGCCCGATTTTTCTGTCAGCGTCATGTCTTCTCCAACGAATCAAAAAACTGAAGTAATTCATCCAGCATAATCAGCACACGACGGCCAGTCTTACGGGGCGCTTCATCCCGAGTGTCTGGATTGTCATCACTGGCCACCGGTCTGTTTGTTGCCTGAAAGCGCCGCCATCAGTGACTGGTTCTGACGCTTCAGGGCTTCAGCCTCACCACGCAGTGCCGCGACAGTTTCTTTCTCTCCCATCGTCTCCAGACGGGCATCATCACGCTGGTTTTCCAGTTGTGTGCAGCGATCAGTCAGACTGGCTATTTCACTGCTCATTCGCACCAGTTGCTCCGAGGAGGCTTTTTCCTACGATTCCAGCCTTACGGTGGGGGCACAGTGATTTCACAGGAAGCAGGGGCTACGGGAAGACCGGATGATTTTCGGGAGTTCTGCCGGTAAAGGCGTTTATCCAGGTTTTTTGCGTTGATTCGTGGCGGCAAAGGCCAGGACAGACCGGCCTTCCTGAAGCGAACAGCAACAATCGCACCATCCGCCTGCCCCGCGATCCGGATTGTCAGCGGTATATAAAGGAATAAAAGATGCCTCTGATCACGCGGCTTATGTTGCAAAACTTTAAAAAATTTCCGAAACTGGACCTACGCTTCACTAATAACCGTAACATTCTGGTTGGGAAAAATGATTCCGGTTCAGCACATTCTCCGGGGTTCTGTCGCATTAAGGGCAGCGGGTTGATATGCACCTCTCTTTAATCGTTCTTGAATGACTCAGAGGCGTCTGTTAAATCTGTGGCGATTCACGGATCGTATAGGTCCTCATTTGGAAAGCGACATCAATAGTACTGCAAGAAAACAAAGTTTTAGGAAAAAACCTAAGAAGCCAAACTAATTCTTCTCCGTGTTCATTTGATAAAATTGCTCCTTCTTATCCAAATAGAGTAGAGGACTTTCTGCATGTACTATGCAGGCATATTTTAAGTATGATAAAATAATTTCTTTTACCAATCCATTTAAAATATTAGAGATTCATCAAATTAGGAGTATTTGGAAATGTCCAAACCGTCAATAAAAGATATAGCTAAAATAGCCGGCGTAACGGATATAACGGTATCAAGAACATTTACATCCCCCGAAAAAGTAAAGAAAGATACAAGAGAAAAAATATTAAGAATTGCACAGGAACTAAATTACACTCCAAATTTATCGGCCAGGAGTATTCGTTCATCCAAAAGCAAAATCATTGGATTGATTGCTGATGACATATTCAACCCGATTTATGCTTTTATAATCAAAGAACTGAATGCTATTGCAGAGAGGGAAGGTTATTCTGTCATGATATTTAATACTAACGGCTGTTTTTTTTCAGAGGAGACTGCTGTTAAAACATTAATATCATATAATGCTGCTGGTGTTATTGTGTCTCCAATTAGCGACACCTTAACCAGTCAAGCGCATCTGGAAAAACTTATTGAATCAAATATTCAAGTCATTCAATTTGATCGTCAGTTTTCTGAAAGATTACCGGGGGTTTTCATTGATAGCAATTATGCGGGAGAGCTAGTCGGTTCTCGTGCTACAGGGAATACTCTTATCGTGGGCGGCCCTCGTAATTCAATAATTACCCGCCAACGAATTAACGGTATACTACAAAAATTACCGGAGAATGCTATCCCGACTGTTGTTTATTCTGATTATCATTTTGAGAAGTGCTGTGAAATATTAAAAGAATTTAATAAATGCAATCAGATTAGGTTTGACTGTATAATAGGTGTTACAGGATTGATTTCATTAGCAATTATATCTGAATTAAACGTGAATTATGATGACGCAAAGTTAATATCGATTGATGAAATACCATTATCCAACATTTATGGGCTGCATTGTACTCATGTCAATCATAATTATAAGGAATGGGCTCGTTTGGTTGCGGTAAATCTTTTTAACTCAATAAATAACAATGAGAATACATTTAGATTTTTTATAAGAGGTACTTTAAATGAAAAATAATTATAACTATCACGCAGTTATTGGGCAAGAGCGAAGATTTTCATTTTTAAAATATACTGTACAAATTACTGCAGGGTCATTGATACATACTGTGTATGTTTCCTTATGGCACCGTAGAAGCTAAGCTCGCCCACCTAAGGAACTATTAAGCATTTTCGTCTCAGAAGATTTAAAGCGAACGGAAGGAACATAACGACCTTTCTCATGTGCCTTGTGGTAGCAGAGCACGCAGGTGACTTAAGTGCATTCTTTTAGAAGAATTTAAGCGTGATCACATTTGTAAAAGATGTTGACGTCAACATTCCTGAGGTTTAAAAATGAAACGAACACATAGCCACTATCAATAGCGAGGATAACCCATGAATAACATTGTTGCTGAGAAGCTCTTCCTTAAGGAGAATGAAGGCGTACGTGTCACCTCCAATGATCTATGTGCAATTTTTCTTTTGAATGATTTTGAACTAAACTCGTTCATTTCTGCATTGAAGAGAGATATGTTGACACCCATCTATCAATCGACACCTGTTGAAGTTTTTTCTCCTTGTTCAGAAATATGGAATGTCGTCATATGTTTTCAAGGAACAGCCAGGAAAATAAGGTTCAATATGGAAAGAATAGAATCCTTGAATTAGTTATTTTGCCTCATGCTACTGCTTGTAGGTGGCGTGGTATGTGGCTTTCCTGGAAGGCACTCTAGAGACAGAGTGCCTGCTGGGATAAGGGATTTGTTTCTGTGTTTGCCCTGTTTTTCACATACCATCCGCAACTGCAGAGAATTGGATAAAGAGTAGCTAACGCAGCTATTGTCAGGAAATTCCATGCCGCTGGTATTCTTGCGGAAGGCATCTCGCGCGTCAGCAGCGACATTTCCAGTGCGGAAAACCCGCCCAGGTTGTTAACCAGCAGCGCTCTGGGGCTGTGTTTGTCGGTTGTGCTCATCAGCTTGTCTGCCATCAAGCTGACCAGCTCGCGCCCTGTCCGGAATTGCAGTGTCTCCACGCCCGGTTCACCATGGATCCCCATGCCCAAGTTGAATCCACGGGAAGTCTCAGGCGCAATATGCCAGATCCCATCCCCGTAATTATTCTTGCTATGTCTCGTTCCGTGGGCAAGGGCTGGGTGGTGATTTACTGCTCGATGCAGTATTGCGCTGTTATCGGGTGGCAGAAAATATAGGTGTCCGCACAATCATGGTTCATGCTCTGACACAAGAAGCCAAAGGTTGTTATCTTGATCATGGTTTTAAGGCATCGCAAACCCAGGAACGGACTTTGTTCCTCAAACTTCCATAATAGTAATAAAGAGAATG
The DNA here is from genome assembly GCA_011754535.1 of Enterobacter asburiae. Classification (NCBI taxonomy): domain Bacteria; kingdom Pseudomonadati; phylum Pseudomonadota; class Gammaproteobacteria; order Enterobacterales; family Enterobacteriaceae; genus Enterobacter; species Enterobacter asburiae. The sequence continues at coordinate 64,624 of JAAQVN010000002.1, forward strand.
GGGCTCAGTGCTCACATAAATCATTGATTATAAATGATTACCGCCATGCATTTAACATAATCTTTGTTAAACGCACTTAAGGCATTGTATGCATGCGTATCGAACATAACATTTTAGATGTATCTATTCAGACCTGGATAATTATCGCTAAAAAGTTGAGTGGATGTTTTATTTTTTCTGGCTCGTGCTTAAAATCAACATCGTGGAATATAACACAGCCACAAGTGTTATAATTAATAGTGAGATTAAAGTAATTAGGATGTTTTGAGTTGATAAATTGTTATAACCTCTCGCCATTTTGTAAAGAAAAATGGCCATTTTCAATGAGAAGCCTATCAAAATGACCCGTGAAATAAAACCGGCCAAATCAACTATAATTGATAGACTTATTAAGTCATTCTTTTTCATAATATTTCAACTCCAAGCAAATTATTTTATGCAAGCTGCGTTCTACATCACGAGCTTAATGGCAATTTATTAACTTTACCACAATTAATTCCAATATCATTATAGTACATATGATACTGCTTGATACGAAAGAAAGCGCAAGAGTTACTGTATTCTCACATTAGTAAAGAAACATCTGAAATCTGAGCCAAGCCCAGAAATCGTGGGCACATCCTTAGAGAAGAACCCGTCGTTCAAAGTCTAGGGCATTGCGAGCCTCCTTTTAAATGCCAATGATACCGGCATATCTCATTCTTATCCATTTACTATCAACGATGTATGTACGGCAATATAGACAACGAAAAGCTGCTCCAGCCTCCCGCGGAGTCATTAACGGTGCATTGAAGACCCCAGACTACATCTGGCTCGATGGGCATAGATATATAAACGCCAAGGTGTGGAGCTGAGTCGCTCACTGCCTTCGGGCGGGGTGGATGCATATGGTAAAAAGAAAACCGGGCGTTTGTGGATATATGTTCGGGATGACCGCAACGCTTGGTCAGAGCAGGCATCGGCCATATGGTTCGCTTACAGCCCGGAAAGAACAGATATCCATCCGCAGAACCAAATACCAGCCCTGACATGCTATGTGGACTATGTCTGGGACGAAACAGACCCACGTCGATTAAAATGCTCCGCGGATGGTCAGTCTGAGTCGAAAATAGTTCCTGTTCATCGCTTCTGACCATGCTTGTGAGCGAAGAGCACTGTTGTACAGCCTATTCGGTATATACAAACTGAACAGCGTGGCCCAGAAGGCTACCTTCGCTATCTGCTTGACGTAATAGCCGGCTGGCCGGGCAATCGGAAACTGCTACACTGGCACATCACATTGCCAACTGAATAACACATCCACTTCAATACAGTTCTCGGTATACGCTTATTATTACTCGGAAGAGAACCATGAGAACCGTATCTATCCTTAATGCGATAGGAACCGACAAAGCAGTTTGAATTCTTAATTCATAAACGGGTAAATTATGTCGCAATCACCAAGCATTTCTTTTTCCATTATAATCATAATTTTCCCTGAGGATGTTGCAGCTGGGGCAATTTTTTCGGACATTTTCCAGCCTTCTTTGAAGGCATACATAACTGCTTTTCCTTGGGTTTTGTTACTGGATTTATCACCACTTAAAAATGTTGAAGTTGAATCGGTAGTATCTATAATTGCCACTCTTTGGCATTCTTGTGCGTATCCTAACGATGTAGACATCATGCCTACAACAATAACTATATTTTTTACTCTACTTAACATTAGCAAGACTTTTATTATTCGATTAATAGAAGATATGTCAATTTAACAGGAGTTTATCTTATATCCATCTATGCTGTCAGCACAATACAGTATTGTCGTCTTTACACAAATAGAAAATCCGCGCTAAAGTCACTCTATAGCGATCACTGTTTTGAAAGGATGAGACTCATGACGGCATACGGAACGGAGATTTTCTTCCTAAACGATGTAAACCTGCTAAGGAACCTTCTGGACATTATCGCTCGCCATCTTCCCATGCGTCTTGCAGACACTAGTCATGAGAGCTCTGACTGATCCTGCCGACAGTTACTGGAGAGCTATAGTGACATCGACCGCTTTCTCTTGTTAACCGTCGTTTTGACCAGCCGGGCAACTGATGCAAAGCCTCGCTGAACGTGCATTGCGTATTATCCGCGAACGTTACACTGATTTTGGGCCGGCTTGAGCCTGTGTGATGCTCGACAAGATTCATGGGCTGTTAGAAGCTGATAAAACAGGCTGGTTTAAGGATGCCCCACAAGTTACGGCCGTTGCGTGTACGTCAGCCGTATCCGCCTGAAGAACTCATCCCGATTAATGGCTGTGAGCATCACTGGTGTTTAATCTGGTAAATTTATCATGATAAGGGAGCTGTGTGGTGAGCACTTGTTTTGACGAGGCAAAATACTACGAATTCTTGTTTGCTTTGATTATAATTAAAACGGTTACGACATTACGGAATGTTAAGGTGCTGCTAAAAATTAGAGGAAAAACACATGGCAGCCAATCTTCTGATGTCACTTTTAACCCATTTAGTGATGTCACTTTTTCTGGCATAAAGGATCCATTCCTCAGGCCATGGAGACATCAGGATGCTTGTGACCATGTCAGATAAAGAACTCAGTCGGGTCGATGTCATTCAGTCAAACGGAGATTTGTTCGAATGTAAACCATGGCCGTATACGGGCTGGGGCGGCAACTCGTCAGTCCTGCATTATGAACCGGGATTGGCCTGAACTGGAAGGATGCATGGCATAGTAAATAAGCATAAACCATCATAGAATGATGGATTCAAACGGGCGAACTCTGTCGAAACGGCAGAGTTCGTTTTTTTCATATCGCTCGAAATACCGAGTATGGGAGCATAACTTAAATTTTTGTGCATGTGAGAAAATGACACCACTGCGTTTCTTCAAATCAAGACTTCATTTTAGCCCGCAAAAAGTTTTTATTTAGTAAATTACGCATACATATTTCAAAAACAACTAAATCATTATAAAAGTTGAAATGTATATTTTACGGTCGATGAACCAGATCTAACTCTATAGCCAGAATAATCGCGTGCTTAGCATTTTTTACACCAAGCTTTTTGACGACTTTACTCATATGGAATTTAATAGTGCTCACTGTGAGATTAAGTTTTCGGGCAATTTCCGGATAATTTTTCCCTGCACAATACCAATAAAGAATCTCATTCTCTCGTGCAGAAAGAATGAATTCATTATTTTGAGGGGGGAGTGGCTCATCAGCATAAATATGCATTACCATGTCATGAGCGTCAATTAAAATCCCTTGTATCTCGTTTCTGCAGTTTAGAGCTAGTTCATGTTGCTTGGGATTCAAAAATCTATTGATATATAAAGACAATAATACTAGGTTGTTGTTTGGGTCATGCAAAACAAAAGTTTGTCCGCTTAACACATCATGAGGTTTAATAGATTCAAAAATCCTACCTACAGGCCACCGCCCATTAATTTGCAAGCTGTTATCCCATACAAGAGGAGTTACTCTGTTTAATGCATTTATAATAATAGGGTCGACTGACTGATAACTATTTAGTAAGTAAACTTCTGTAAAATAGCCTGGCAAATTAGTTACGATAGTCATGCAATCCGTGTCACGTTTATTCATAATAGCGTAGCAATAGTGCATTTCGCCAAACTTGGATAACGCCCCCTCTAAATATTTTTTAATTACTTCGTTTTTTGTTGGATCTGAAAAGATTTTTTTCCTCACAAAACACCCCAAGCAATATTAACCACATAAAATAAGCAAATCATTACTCACCATTGTTATTATACACCAGCCCATCACCAGAGTAAAATCATCTTAAACATTTAAATAAATTTTTTGAAATGTTAGATACAATTTAGTTGAATAAAATTCATAGCGAAAGTTTTTACATGTCAGATAAACATGCCAAATATAATGTCAGGCCCAGTAGGATTTTTTTGTTTGCTTAAAAATGGGGGTGCAATGTAATTAATAGCAATTACACGCTACCCCTAACTTAAAAAACACAGGAAAATTCATCAGTTAAATAATACCAGCCGCATTGATTTTATTACATAGATAGTTAATTTTTATATATCACCCCCTCCAAATTGGATATAATAGAGGGAAGCCTTCTATATTTATGGGGGACCCAGCATCATAGTACCCATATCTTCTGAGTAAAGTTCTTGTAGCATAGGTGGTACATTCCGCATAACATGGCAAATTACCAGCATCCAATATTCTGTTCATTTCTCTGAATAGATCTGAAACAACACGCCCCCCTCTACAAGGCTTGGATACGGCAACTAAAAAAATATATATATGAGGCAGTTCATTAGGATGAAATATGTCTAATCCGTTCATAAATTTAGATATTAACTCATAACTTTCACCACACCCTTTTCGCAACTCCTTATCAATTATCATACGTTCATCTGCTGACATTTCAATGAATAGTGTATTGAAGTAAACCAAAGCCCCCGTAATTCCCTCTGTAACAATAACACCTCCGTTCTTTATAGCTAAGCGGGTATATAAATCGAAAAAAAAACGCATGCTATATTTTCTTTTCTCAAGATCGACATCAGTGAAAGCGTATTTTAATACTGGGTCATCGAAAAATTCACTTGTAAGCAAGTCAATTACTGAATTAATTTCACAATCTTTTACTGCCCTACATTTCATCTTAGTTTCCTTCTTCAACGAAAGCATCTTTCTCGTGCATCTTTTCAATAAATGAGTCGATTATAGAACGGGTAACATGTGGCATAACTACAATGTGCGCCAAATTATTTTTAACGCTCAAATGAAATTGTTGAGTTATTTTTTTATTAGGTCGACTAAAAAATACAACTATAGATTGCGGAGCTCTACAAACAAAAAAAGATGGATGTTTTGTTTTTATATTAATCATTTTTGAATAAGCATATTCAGCAAGTTTTTCGCAGTCAGCAGCAATTTTAGCCTGCATAATGGAAGGGGTGGTATTTATTTCATACCACATTAACATCGCTGAAAGCCCATTACGTGTCCCCCCCAGCGTGCTGTCTGCAGAATTAATATATTCAACATCGTCTGGATGTATCCTGAACTTCTCTTTACTCATGTATATTCCTGACGCAAACGGCGCGCCGAACCATTTATGAAAACTCATTACTATAGAATTTATGTAAGGTAATCGGAAATCAAATACCTGCCCATGAACTTTACTTATATTACATTGATATCCCATCTCAAGGTAGGAGAGATATGAGGCTCCTAAAGCCCCATCAATATGCATCCAAAAATTTGGAGTGGAATTTTCACTTGTTTCAATAGAAAAACCATTTTCCTCAAGAATTTTAGATATCTTCCCCCAAATATCTTGAATATTATCAAATGCTCCCCTGAATGTTGAACCGATGTTAAATACAAATATAGATTGATGCCCATGCTGAGAAAAAAACTCAACTAACTTAGATAATTTTTCAATTTCAATAGTGCCATATTTATTGACTGGAATAGCGTAAGGCCAACTCCCATCTTCTGTTACAGGACACATATTAGGGTAACAATTATTCCCCATTTCTTGGAAAGTTTTAAGTCCTAAAATATTTGTGCATTTTTTTATCGAATAATGAGATTCTTCAGAAAAAAAGACTACAGGATCCACGTTGTTTTTTTTCAAGCCATCTTCAAACTTTTTTAGTTTATAGAGATATTCACGCGCACTCCACAAAGCATACATATTACCTTCCGTAGCTCCCATAGATAAAACATACCCCCAAAATGATTCACTAGTCAAAGGAGTACGTGGCTTTGCATTCCACATCTTACCAAAGTGATTTAATACTTCTCGTTCAAGTTCGTGTGTATTAATTAATGTAGAAGCATTATCAAACGTGTCTCCAACATTATTTAAATGCACTGATAAAAATTGAGACATTAAGGAATAGTCAAATTTTTGATTTAAAGGATAACCTAAAGACGTACTTTTCTCTCTATGTGCGTTTGCAAAGATCTCCGTGATTTTCACAAGTGCGGCGTTACATTTCATTACGTACCCTCCAATTTATATTCATTTTGATGCTATACCGTAAAAGATGAAAAATGTAATGCATTAGGTATAAAATCATAAATATGTCAGTAACACTCTCGAGTAAATCATGACTTTTAAAGAACCAATAATATATTATTCATGATTATGAGGCGTTATGTCATAAGGTACATGGATATTCGCCAGTCCGTTACGAATTCAGCTGGTGTCTGGTAATCCAGCGATGAATGGGGACGGCACTCGTTATAATCCTGCCGCCAGTAATTAATCGTTTTCCGGGCATGAAGAATATCGCTTAACCAGTGTTCATTCAGACACTCATCGCGAAAGCGCCCTTTAAAACTCTCAATAACTCCGTTCTGCATTGGCTTACCTAGCTGGATAAGCCGTAGTTCCACACCATGCTTAAAGGCCTATTGATCGAGCGCGCGGCAGGTAAATTCCGGGCTCTGAGCGGTTCTTATTGTCGCCGGATAGCCCCTAAACAGCGCGATGCTGTCCAGAATGCGCTGACCTGAACGCCTGCGCTCCAGTACCAGGCCTGATAAATGCGCATCAGCTGCCGGACGTTGAGCCTCATAGCGGCAGGTCGAACCTGTAAGCCTGCAGGCACGACGTTGCGACAGACCGGTCGCATCACACATAAACTCAACGGCTTCCCGCTTCTGGCCTGTCGTCAGTACTTTCGCCCCAGAGCCACCTGAAGAGCCTCCTTATCCAGCATGGCTTCGGCAAGCGGGCGTTCTCCTCTTCAAGAGATTTAAGCCGCTTCACCTCAGGAAGGTCCATGCCACCAAACTTCTTGCGCCAGGTGTAGAAAGTGGCATCGGAAATGGCGTGCTTACGGCAGAGCTCACGGGCAGAAACTCCGGCTTCCGCTTCGCGAAGAATACTGATGAGCTGTTCGTCGGAAAAACGCTTCTTCATGGGATGCCCTCATGTGGCTTATGAAGACATTACTAACATCGGGGTGTGTTAATCAACGGGGAGCAGGTAACATTCACCATGGCTTTAAGGCATCACAAACCCGGGAGCGGACTTTGTTTCTCAAACTACCACAGTAGATATAAAGATTGAAAGGGCACACCTCATTCAGTTAACTAAAACTACGGCTCCCAAAGCTAAACAATGGTAAATATCAATGATGACAGTTCAGGATATAATCAAGAAAATTAGTGGTATTAGTGATGGTATTATGCTTGTTGCCCACGTTACCATTAGTTGCCAGGCAGGAATATTCCATTGAGTTAAAACACTCCACCACAATGTCACATCGGACGGGAATGTTCTATTAAGTAATAATAAACTGACCAACCCCCAAATTATCGCTGGTTTTAATGAGTTATTTGCCAAATCTGCTATCCTCCATTATTATTAGTAATGCTCTTAGGTACTTAACTGCACATTTATTATCTTTAAACCCAATTCATTTTACTTAAATCAGGAGTATGATAAACTGAAATAATTTTTAATTAAAAAAAGAATTATAAACCGTGGAACGGACAATTATGAGATGACGGGAAATATCCGTTGCGCCAAACATTATGATTTTTAGTTTCGCCTCCTGTCGGCCTTTTTTCGTGCGCTCCAGAATCCTTCTGCGTTCAGCCTGTGCCACAGCCGATAGGATAGTAAACCATGTGGCTGTTCCTGAAATTTCATTCTTACATTGTTATCGAACTTCGTATTTTATATGGATTAGGAATCTACTGTGCCGCTCCAATTTGGAGCGGCAGACCAGCCAAAACCTGAACACAAATAATTCGATTAACGATACAATTTATTCGGGGCATTTATAAACATTACCAGTTAGTGTGACATTTGTTTGCGCCAATGATCCTGAACTATCGTATATACTCCCTGTCTGCCCTGCACGCTGTGTAAGTAAGGAAACTACATTCCCTCCCATTCCTGCAGCTTGGTTTTTTAGATCATTTCTAGCACCAGTTTCAAGGTTACTATTTGAGGTCCATTCGCCTGTTAAAAAGTTACCTTGATTACCTGTAATTTCACCTAAGTACTTACATTCTTTTCCTGGTTCGTTATTGGTCAACCTTACTTTCTCAGCACCTGGTTGTAGACTATCTGCGCTACAACCGCCAAGCGCCAGCACTGCTAACAGGACAGAGATTTTTTTCATGTCTATTCCTTTTGTTTCAGAAGGAGTTGTGGGCAGAAATTGCAGCCAGCTAATAAATATCATCATAAACAACTAGGCATCTATAAAAATAAACATCATACTTTGCCTTGTTTAATTTGCTAAAATTACTAAACTATGAAAACATAAAACTCACCTCTCTTTTTAGTTATCCATTGCCTTATATTGTTCAAATAAATAATTTCCTTGATATGTGGTAGACAGGCTACTACTTCTATATTCTATTGTATATAGAATACTTTTATGATAAATGCCATAAAATTAACGAAAAATAGTTGGTGATTCTGGACAGAATCCAGAACTGTAGTAAAATTTTTGAACTCTATTAATTAAAATGTATCTTTGAAAAAGTAGACTATCTGCGGTACGCTCTGACGGACCTTTCATCCCGATTTTTCACGCAGCGCGCCGGAGGCTTTCCGGCCCGGACGGAACCCGACATGATCCTGATGCCCGACGACGAACCAGAGCTGAGTCTCCCCCCGGCGGTCCTTCCGCCCGGCGAGGAATTCCTGCCGGCCCTGTCCGGTGATAATGCTCCGGTCAGCCCGGCCCGGGCCTACCTGCTGTCCCTCAACTCCCCCCGCAGCCGGCAGACCATGGCCTCGTTCCTGAACATCGTTGCCGGCATGCTCGGCGCCGCATCCCTGGAGTCCTGCAGCTGGGGCAGCCTGCGGCGCCATCACGTGATGGCCGTGACCGAGCTGCTGCGCGACACCGGCCGGGCCACCGCCACGGTCAACACCTATCTTTCGGCACTCAAGGGGGTGGCGAAGGAAGCCTGGATGCTCCGACTGATGGACGTCGAGAGCTTCCAGCACATCCGGGCAGTGCGTAACCTGCGCGGCAGTCGTCTTCCGCGCGGCCGGGCCCTGCCACCGGAAGAGATCCGTTCACTGTTTGCTGCCTGCGAGGCCGATGATTCAAGTATCGGCATCCGCGATGCGGCTATGCTGGCCGTCATTCTAGGCTGTGGCCTGCGTCGCTCGGAGGCCGTAGGGCTGGATTTGAGTGACGTTGTCACCCATGAGCAGGCGCTCCGGGTGCTGGGCAAGGGAAACAAGGAGCGGCTGGCCTACATGCCGGCGGGCACCTGGCAACGGCTCAGGATGTGGATCGATGACGTGCGGGGGGAAAAAGACGGGCCGCTGTTCACCCGCATCCGGCGCTTTGACACCCTGACAAATGCCCGGCTGACCGACCAGGCGGTGTACCATGTCCTGCAGGTGCGTCAGCGTCAGGCGGGCATTGTGAAATGCGCGCCGCACGATTTAAGGCGAACCTTTGCCACAGCCATGCTGGATAACGGCGAGGATTTAATCACGGTAAAGGATGCGATGGGTCATGCCAGCGTCACCACCACCCAGCAGTACGATCGCCGCGGCGAAGCGCGCCTGCGCTCGGCCCGTGACCGTCTGGATCTGATATAAACTTAATAACATTTCAAGATGATATGTTTACAAAATGGTGTGCGAAGTTGCTCGCAGGCTGCGCGATTTTCTGAAATGGTGTTAAAGCGGAACTTTCGTTAAAGTAGGTCTGCCGGTTATCCTGCTTCCCCTTCTGAACCGGGGTGGTTTGGATATGCGGGATGGCCGGTCCTTTTTGTTCTTTCGCCGGTTACCAGATGTGATTTTGAGGGTTATGAAGCGTGAAAATCTTCTGCAACTTCAGAAAAGTAGCTGAGTAACCGGGAATCTCTCGCCGGCATACGTTCATGAGCCGGTGTTATAAGCCCCATCAGCAGAAAGCGTCCGCTATCCCACATGTGTTCTGTGTAAATGAGATAGTGATCTGAGGTACGGTTGTAATTCTCTTGTCTGGCACTCCAGGTTAGCTGGAAATGCAGGTTAACGTGAATATGCTGGACGTTAGCATCGACAGCGAATGGCGGGAAATCAAAAGGGACGTCCCTTCCAAGAAGATTCGACGGTGCGCCAGTTGATTTATACGTGATGAACTCTGCTTGTAACTGGCTCTCCAGCTCAGGGTAAGCGGCAAACGTGGGCTGGAAAAACGTATCCCACGTGACATGACTGTACTCAGCCGTTAACGCCATTTAGCCGCGGCCCTGTTGCCTGAATCCAGCAGGTGATTCATGGCCGAGAGGTTGATTCCAGAGTCACGCACTTCTGTGGTTCGTGTGATTTGATCAATCAAGCTAAGGTAGTTTTTGGTCGCAAGACTGACCATTTTAATGGCCTTAAAGAACGCAAACTCAACAGAATTCCTGTCATATGACTGAACGATGTTTTTTTCCGGCAACATCAGAACAAAGGACTCTGCGATACCTGCAACATGGATAGTATGATTTCTGATGTCGCTGGCGACTTTGATAGCGCCAGAGAAATCGCTGTCTGCATACCGGGCCAGCTCGATGCGACTTGAGCGTAACTCTTCAGCTACGTCATTAAGAGCAACGGTGAGCTCGCTGATATCAGTTTTGTTGACTCTGGAGCCCATTTCGTAAACCCGTTCAACAATCGTAGGCTGACACGCAACCGCTTTGGGTTGCGGCTGGAAACTGGCAAGAACCAGTGCCACTGCGGCCTGCAAGTGCTGGATTTTAAATTTCACAACGGGCTCCATAATCATCATCTCTCGACGAGGCGCTGCATTTTACTACTGAACTTAACTATATGCTAAAAAAAGTTGGTTGCATATGTGGCTGGCACAGCAAACAGAAAATTGAAATCCTCTATCTGGACGTGGCTTACCAGATTGCGGTCTGAAGCCTGTCAGCGATAACGGCTTCCGGGAAACCGTGATTGTGTTAGGAGTGGCTCCGCTAACGGGCATGACTATGATCTCCGGCGTTCCAGTGAGTCCCAGAGCCTCTGCCAGGTTACTGTTTTTCTCAAGGAGCGAGGTATTTTCTTCCTGCGCTAGCGTTGTCATTCCGGCTTTTGCCGCAACTTCCCGGATGTCTTAAGCTGTGAGTTTGCTCTCATTGTGGCCGGGCATTGCAGTAAGTTACATAGGCCTGCGGCCCTTTCTTTTTCCAGACCGTAAGCCCCGCAGATCCGCCTGAAATAAAGCTTCCCAGCGACCACTAAAGATTGGCCACTCCTTGAACACGTACCGGACGTCCGGCTGCGCTTTCATAACGTTCCCAGCTCCGGTGCGAAGCGGCTGCAGAATACGCACTCGATCACCGCGACCTTTGCATTTTCAGGCCCGTAAGCCGGTGTGTCCTGATAATGCAGTAGGCCGGCCCATTTCTCCATCACACTGAGTGCAAACATCTTTTGCTTACGTGCCTGCTGCTGTTCCTGCAGCTTATTACAGACCTTCACCAGAATCTCCGGATTGGGCACCAGATAGTCTGCAGCTATTTCGCCAATATGGGCTACCTGCTCCGGGCTGAATACAGGCTGAGGGGCTGAAGCGTGTACTGTTGAAATAAAGTCAATGTAAGTTGTAACATTAATGCTGCTATTTTGTTTGCTTTCATTGCCTGATTCTCATGGATAAATGAGGATGTGAGCGCAGACGATTATACTCCGCCATTTTGCGGATGGTGACCTGCTGCTCCAGCAGCAGTGCTCTGAGCCGGGCGTTTTCATCAGGGTATGAGGTATCCATAACCCTACTTTACAGCAGGTTATATGCGTATTCCAGGTCGTTCCGTCCGCTGCGGATGCTTCCAGTTAATGCCTTCCAGCAGCATGGACAGCTGCGCCGGCGTCAGGTGGACTTTACCGTCGCGGGTCACCGGCCAGACGAAACGCCCCTGTTCCAGCCGTTTGGTAAACAGGCACAGGCCGTCCCGGTCGGCCCACAGCACCTTTATCATGTCGCCGCGACGTCCCCGGAAGATGAACAGATGCCCGCTGAACGGGTCATCCCGTAACGTGTTCTGCCCCCTGGAAGCAAGACCATTGAAGCCGTTGCGCATGTCCGTCACGCCGGCAATCAGCCAGATGCGTGAGCCCGTTGGGAGAGATATCACTGGCATTCTCCCTGCATTTCCCGGATAAGCATCTACAGCAGCTCTGGCGTCAGCTTTCCACTGATACGCTACGTACCGACGGGCCGATATCCAGCTCGTGGCATACCGATCCGACCCCGTGTTCGTCGTGCAGGGCATCCACCAGGGGCGCTATTTTTTCTACAGACGGTCGAACTCCGCCTTCGCAAAATAAGTGGAAGCCTAGCGCAGGATATCGTTGCTGCGGCGCAGCTCGCGATTTTCGCGTTCCAGCTCCTTCAGTCGCTGGCGTTCAGTGGTGGTGAGTCCGCCATCACCGCCACCGGTATCTCGCTCATGCTGACGAAGCCAGATACGCTGGGTCTCCGGCGTACAGCCGATTTTGGGGGCCATTGTGAGTCATAGTCGTTCTGGCCTTCCAAACCATACGGACAGCCCACTGACGGCCCCCCGGAGAAAAACGTGTGGTTTTAGTCATCCTGTTACCTCTCTCTCTCAGGGAGTTTAGTCTCTAGGGGGGCCGGGGTGGTTCAGTGTGGACAGCAAGAATAAAAGAAGGTAAAAACAGCCCGGTCAGTATTAGAATTTTTGGAGCCAGCATCACTCCTCCACTGTTATTTATGGCCGTAGCTCCCCGCATACTGATTACCGGCTTATCCGGCATGGCAACCTGTTGCGCTGAGTTTGTCCTCACTCTGGGTCCGAAGTAATGATATGCGAAAACTGCCCGGAAACTCCCGATAATGGCAGGGGCAACTGACAGTCGCCAGTCAGAATTCTATCTGAGCGCCCAGTTCAATGACCCGGTTAGGGGGTATACGGAACAGTTCCGGAGCACGCAATGAATTGCGCTGAAGGGCCTGGAATATTCTACCTCGTATTCGCAGATACCAGGTACGCTTGCCCAGGACCAGCGTATCGCGAGACAGGAAAAATGACGTTTCACTCATGCTAAAACTCAGACCTTCTACGCCACATCGGTAAAGAATGTCCGTCATATCCGGAGTTTCACGCCAGCCATAGCGGGCAACCACCCGCCAGAAACTCGGAGATAGCTGCTCAATGGAGACACGTTTTACATTGTGTACATACGGGGCATCAGCGGTCGCGACAGTAAGCATTACAATACGTTCATGCAGTACCTTATTGTGCTTAAGATTGTGTAATAACACCAGTGGTAAGGCATAAGGCGTACGTTCCATCAACACAGCAGTACCGGATACGCGCTGCTGTGGTGTTGTTTCCAGCGAGTTTATTAACGCAGTGAATCCTTCCTGGTTATCACGCAGACGATGGATAAGCCGCGAACGTTCTGACTTCCAGGTCAGCATAAGCAACAGAATAATGAGTCCCAGCGCTACCGGAAGCCAGCCACCGGATACCAGCTTTATCAGATTGGCACCAAACAGGGGAATATCGATCACCAGCATGGCCAGCAACATGATGCCCCCCCAGTGTTGAGACCAGCCCCAGTTTTTTACCGCCACAATGCTCAGCAATATTGATGTCAACGCCATGGTCCCCGTGACGACAATTCCGTAGGCAGAGGCCAAATGGCTGGAATGCTTAAAACTGATGATAACAATCAGCACGGCTGCGTAGAGCAGCCAGTTCACTGTCGGGATATAAATCTGGCCGGATTCCTGATCTGAAGTATAGATAATTCGTATGGGAGGAAGATACCCCAGGCGAACCGCCTGACGGGTCAGTGAAAATACGCCGGAAATCACCGCCTGAGAGGCGATCACCGTCGCCAGGGTAGCAATTAACAATAAAGGGATAAGCGCCCATTGTGGAGCCAGCAGGAAGAACGGATTATCTATCGCAGCCGGGTCAACAAGCAACAGCGCCCCCTGTCCAAAATAATTCAGCACCAGGGAAGGTCCCACTAATGTAAACCAGGCAATCCGGATCGGTGTTTTACCAAAATGCCCCATATCGGCGTACAACGCTTCCGCGCCAGTTATTGACAGAACGGCCATACCCAGTGCAAAAAACGATACTGCTTTGTATTCGAAAAAGAAATTCACGGCCCAGTAAGGGTTCATCGCCTGCAGGATCTGCGGATGACGCAGTATCCCCCCAATTCCCAGTAATGCAAGCGTAAGAAACCAGAGTACCATCACCGGCGCAAACAGTTTGCCGACACTGCCGGTGCCATGTTTCTGAATGGCAAACAGGGCCGTCAGCACAATAAGCGCCAGCGGAATAATCATGTGATCCAGTGATGGGGCAATGATCTCCAGCCCTTCAATAGCAGAAAGTACCGAAATTGCCGGGGTGATCACCCCATCCCCATAGAAGAAGCTACCACCGACTAGGCCAAGAAATATGCTTGCCGGTATCCATCGTTTGTCCAGCTTCCGTACCGCCAGTGACATCAGTGTCAGAATACCGCCTTCGCCATCGTTGTCGGCACGCATAACAACGCAGATATACTTTATTGATACCACCAGTACCAGCAGCCAGAAGATAAGCGACAGAAAACCATAGATAGCGCTGTGGCTCAGGGAAATCCCTTTTTCGCTGGTCAGACACTCACGCAGGGTATACAGCGGACTGGTGCCTATATCACCATACACGACGCCAATAGCGGCCAGAGTTACCGACGATAATGGCTGTTTTTTTTCGTGCATAATCAGATTTCCGGAAAGAGTATTCTGGCAGTATAGATGCAGAAAAATATTTTTAGAAAAAAGTCCCCTCGCAATTGAAAAATGGAGGGGGCAATGGACACTATTTTCGGGGGATCCGAATCCACGCCAACTTACTATACCCGGGCACAGCTAGGCAATAATCTTGGCTCTGTCGAAAATATTCTACAAAATCGAAGGAGGGCCTTACTCTGGACGTAGTCAGGCTGCTAACGAATAAAACTGTTTCCAGGCCGGGGTATCTCCTGCGTCTTCCATCTATCCTTTTTTAAGCATTCGATGCACCTCAATTCCCGCAATCGTCGCTTCCGCAGATTCGAATGATTTAAACCCGAGCGTGGACTTCGTGATACGCTTAATGCCCCGATGGTCCTGCTCCACTAGGTTGTAACGGATCAGCGATGCGCATCTCTACAAAATCCCAGCGACCGTAATTGCCCGGGAAATCATGGAGCTGGGCTATTGTGTAGGGATGACTATCCTGAGAGAGTTCATCCGCAAACAGACCCTGCCAGCACAGGCAGAACCGGTCGTTCGCTTCGGAACCGAGCCCGGGCGGCAGATGCAGGTTGACTGGGGGACCATGCGAAACGGCAAATCACCGCTTCATGTGTTCGTTGCCGTTCTGGGATACAGCAGAATGCTGTACATCGAGTTCACTGACAGCTTCATCGAACGTAACGAAAACATCGTGTTACTGGGCCCCTCGGGTGTGGGAAAAACACATCTGGCGATAGCCATGGGTTACGAAGCAGTACGGGTCGGCATCAAGGTTCGCTTCACAACAGCAGCGGACCTGCTGTTACGGCTGTCAACTTCCCAGCGTCAGGGGCGTTACAAAACGACACTCAATCGCGGTGTAATGGCCCCAAAACTGCTCTTCATCGACGAAATAGGCTATCTGCCGTTCGGTCAGGAGGAAGCCAGGCTGTTATTCTAGGTCATCGCCAAACGTTACGAGAAGAACACGATGATCCTGACCTCTAACCTACCGTTCGGGCAGTGGGACCAGACGTTCGTCGGGGATGCAGCCCTGACATCGGCGATGCTGGACGGGATCTTACATCACTCACACGTAGTCCAGATAAAAGGAGAGAACTATCGGCTGAAGCAGAAACGAAATGCAGGGGTTATAGCGGAAGCTAATCCTGAGTAAACAAGGTGGATCAATATTAAACCGTTGGTGGTGACGGTAAGTGCATCACTTTTTACCCGTTGTTGACACTCGTGGTATCAATATGACATACGAAAAACTTAAGCTGGCGTTGATGACTGGATGCGATGTTTCATTTACGTTTGAACCTCATCTTTGTCTGCTGACTCAAAAAGAGGCAAAAAAACTAGTTGTGACAGGCCGTCGGTGCATTGAGAGCTATATGATTTATCAAAGCGACGACGATATTGAATGTATTGCTTTTTCCACACAACACTTAACAGTCGCTAACGATATCAGGCCTGTTCTGGAAATAAGTAAATACGTTATCAGAAACACAGATACACCAGATGTGAAGTTAACTAGTTATTTTTTATCGCCTCATGAATACTCTTTCTTAAGAGACCCTTTGACTTTTGAAGGGCAAGTCGGAACGAGTTTTAAATTTATTGTAAGTAATAAGGCACCATGACTGGCAGAGGGCTGTTGGGTACAGGAAACAGGCACTGGCGGAAACGATGATGGCATGTTACAAAATGCTCATCGGCCCTCGCTCTGCCTGAATTGCTGGTAGGTAAAGGAAATTCTGTCTATGCACTAACGCCTTCTGCCTGTCCTTTATGCATGCGGCACCCATATAGAAACTTGCAATCGCGAAAATTTGTGGAGTATTTTCAGAAACTTGACTCAAATCACCTACAGAATCAGACAAGGAGAATTGAAGTGAAAGTAATCACAACGGCAACCGCAAGTCTGTTGATGCTCATTAGCAGTGCTCACGCTGAAGGGCGCACGACCTCAGCGGACAGTCAAAATCTGACCGTCAGCTTCGGTCAGCCCACCATTAAGCAGGTGCTGCATTACCGTAAAATGTACGACAGAAAACCGTTCCCCGATGCCGAAATTTATTATTATGATAACGGCGTCTATAAAATCATTTCGCAGGGTGAAAACCACTATGGTGTTTACTCCATGCAAGGCAAATTCGATGATGAAACCTTCACAGTGCGTTTCATTTCGCTACCTTCCAGCGACTGGGGCAATAAAACTGCCTTTCATCAGTTAACCTTCGTTCAGGGAGAAAAACAAAACGTGTTTATTCAGAACGCGATTGTTGATACTGGCGAAGCCATTACCCAACAGAACGGCACTTATACTCAAGAAAAAAACACAGTGATTAATCCGGTTTCCACCAACTGGAAAAATAATTAATCCTCATGTGGCTGTCTGTCTCCACATTTCAATCAATGGAGATGGACAGTCGCTGACGTATTAAAAACAGCCCAACAAACGACCGTTTTATGCGCCCGGGATAACCACTTTCATGATCGGTCTGTAACCTGCACTACTGAACCGCCCCGGTTTTCCAGGAGAGTATTTTAGTTGGGAACTCAGGCTGCCAGATCCTTATTCCCGATGGAAGCATAATATGCCTGTTCGGCTTCTGCCGGTGGGACATGCCCCAGCCTTTCCAGCAGCCGGCGATTGTTGTACCAGTCCACCCACGCCAGCGTCGCCAGCTCTACTTCGGTGCGGTTTTTCCAGCTCTTACGGTGTATCACCTCCGCTTTATAAAGGCCGTTGATGCTCTCTGCCATTGCGTTGTCGTATGAGTCGCCCGTGCTGCCCGTTGATGCCAGCAGTTCTACGTCCTTAAGCCGCTGCGTGTACGCCAGCGACACATACTGCGAGCCTTTATCTGAGTGATGGATGGTTCCCGCAGGACGTCGGGCTCTGTCGAAAATATTCTACAAAATCGGAAGCAGCCTTATTCTGGACGTTATCAGGCTGCTAACGAATAAAACTGTTTCCAGGCTGGGTATTCCGGCGTTTTCCATCTGGCGTTTTTAAGCATTCTATGCAACTCAATTCCCGCAATCGTCGCTTCTGCTGAGCCAAATGATTTAAACCCGAGCGTGGACTTCGTGATGCGTTTAATACTCCGATGATCCTGTTCCACCAGGTTGTTCAGATATTTTATCCGCCTCACCTCAATCAACAAAGGCCAGAGTCCATAGAAAAACAGCAGGTTATTGATACGCTCCAGTGCGGCGGTGTTCACGCCTGATTTATCAAAATTGACTTTCTCCGGGAACCTACTGGAACCGATGGCTCTTTCGAAAAAACTCAGTACGGCTGGGCGGTCACGGGTTTCTGACAACATAAAATCAATCGTGGCACCGTCATTATCCACGGCCCGATAAAGGTAAACCCACTTGCCATTCACTTTGATATAGGTTTCATCCTTCTTCCAGCTCCGCCCCACGGGTTTCTTCCTTTTTCTGAAGATTTGCTCAAGCTGAGGGGCATAATGGACGCCCCATTTTTGCACGGTGGAATGGTCGACATCAGCCCCGCATTCCTCCAGTAGCTCTTCAATGTCACGATAACTAAGCGGATAGGCGAGCTTCCACCGTACGGCCATCAGAATGAGATCTCTGGGGAAGTGACGGCCTTTGAAGCTGAGCATTTTTCAACCTTAATATGGAGTTATCGTTCAATAGAATCACTTTACCTTTGTTTTTTCGACAGAACCCACAGGGATATCGTTGGTATACACTTTATCCGGCATAAGCATGTACTGGCGCTACAGCACGCTGACCGCGTCGTGCCAGCGTGGCCCCTCCATTAATGTGTTATCCAGGTAATGATCCCTTTAGTATATGAAGGGTTATGACAGCTGTCGATTTACCAGCTTTCAATGATACTTCATGCCGTCCCGGTGACGTGAACAGGGATGAAAATTTATCATCTGGCATATCGATAAATACATTTCCTTCAGAAGAGGTTGCTCCTGTTCTCTTTAAGAACTCTTCTTTAGATAAATCATCCCCCCATTGAGCGAAAACCTGACAATGTTCAGTTTTAATTGATGAATTATAGGTTAAAAGGTAAATGCTATTTTTATTTACACCAGGGAATGCACCATGAACTCCCATGCATGATGACCATAACCCGGACCATGTCTGACTGATATATTCAGGTTTGCTAACCAGTGCTTCATCCTCTAAATCCAGCGTTGCTGTCTGGCTTCCGCTAAACAATATCAGTTGTGTCTTCATTGTTTCAGCGTCAGTGACAGAAACAGCAGCAGTAATCTTTTCAGAAAAAGAGGTTCCAGCAAGCACAGGGTATTTATCTGCCAGTTTTTCCGGGACTGTCCAGTCGTATATTCCCGGGGTGGGCATTCCTGAATAAAAAGAAAAAATATCATTTTTTATATACCCCCAGGGCCCTCCTTCAAACGGGGTTGTAATACCAGTTGCAAAAACAGCATCGGCTCCTTCATGAAGGAATTCCGGTGATGAAAATTCTTTATAGAAGTTACTGAATAATAAGTTGTAATTCCCTTTTGGACTCAGCCTGGCTAGGTTTTTTTTGCTATACAATGTAGTACCTAAAGGTTCTCCGTCAGGTGCATATTCCACATAACCACCATCTATCTTTGTGGCGAAAGGCGTTCCCTTAAAATTTGGCCATTTTTTGATTACCGGGATAGCTTTTTCGCAATGATGGGTTTCAGCGTTACATTCAGATACAATGTATTCTCCGGCATATGAAATGTATGGGGTAAAACTAATCATGGTTGAGGAAAATACAACTTCTTTAAGTTTCATAACGCAATCCTATTTAGCAAGCATTTAAGAAATGAGCTGTCCGAGGCCGGAATAGAGTGAAAATAAATTTCACACCCCCCCGCAAACAGTAAGACCTAACATTCTTGTTAAGATGTGAAAATTTAAATCATGGATGCGAAATATATCGCCAGGCAAAATTACTCTGATAGCCGACAAGCAGCCGCATGAAATAAGTAAATTATAAATTGATTTATTTCTCATTTATTATATCTCTTTTGATTGGGGTTCACTTTTATGCCACGATTTTTAGTCGCCTGCTGGCCCAATAGGGGTGAAGCTGCAATATGACGGCATTCAGCCCCCTGAAACGGGCGTTACTCTCCCTGCCGGGAGAGCAACGCAGGGCATTTAATTTCCTGTCTGACAAAAGACTGCAGGCGTACAGCCCGTCACTTCGACATCACCATCACTGGCAACCCACAGCCGGTTACGGTACTGGCTGGCCAGCGGACTGACTGTCTGGCCACCATCAGCAGACACCTCCCCGAGCTTAATCACATCAGACTGCGCGTTTACTTTCCGGGCCACGTCCATCGCCCATGTGAAACGGTTCTTTGTATTCAGCCCGTCAACTTCAAGCGGAGACCTGGCTCCACTTTTTTTACTGAACAGCTCAAACACCATTTTTTCAGGCAGCACCGACTGTTCGCCGGTGACCAGGCTGGCCGGCAGTGCGCTGTCATCACGGTTGTTGAGACGCCATTTGTCGTCAGTTGCCTCAGACGGAAGGAATGCCAGCCGGACAGTGGCTCCCTGCCATTTTTCGCCTTCAGGCAGCCAGAAATGGTTGCGGTACGAACTGGCCAGTGGCGTAATGACCCCGTTTTCCATTTCTCCGGCTTTCAGTGCTCCGCCGCTGCGGTTAATGGCTTCCGCCAGGCGTAACGGCCAGGCAGTGATGCCCAGCATGTCCGGGTCAGCGGCAGGCAGTGTCAGGGCGCCGGAATCCAGGGAGGTACCGTCCGGGGTGTTCACCTGCCAGGTGATATGCCGGTGACTGTGAAGCGGTGTACCCTGCTCTTCCGGCAGGGTACCGCTGATGGCCAGCCCGGTGTCTGCATACTCTCCACTGGCTGTGTCCAGCGGCCAGGCAGAGAGCGTGTCCGAATAAAACGTATACATTACACCGTCATGAATTAGAGGCGGGAGACTGAATTCTGCTAACAAACTATTTCCAATAACATGACGAATACCAGAATCAGGGAAAACTATTTTTTTTCGTTGCCCTTTGGACGAAAAACCGATTACACCTTCCTCCCATGTTCCATACCCAATTTTTGTATTATGGTAAGCAAAATATCCCCAGCCGGTAGCAGAGTCGAAAGTGATGTCCCCAGCATTTCCAAGATTAAAAAAATGAAAATCCGCTTTTTCTGGCGTTATTTCAAATTTTACCTTGCCGGTATCCCGGTTATAAGCCACAACTTTTTGTGTCAGCATCTGATAAAACAGTTTTTTTTGTGGGTCGGATGTCAGCCCGCCCCAGAACTTAATTGATGTGTCACTTGTATTTGCAGGGAAGCTGACCGATGGAAAACCAGCATCAATAATGGTATCGGAGAAAGGCGTCATTTTATCCAGAACCCCAATACCATTTTCGTCCACATTCCAGCGGAAAACACAGCCCTGTGGCATTGCCAGCAGTGAGGCGGGTGTAATTTCTCCAGCAACGGATTGGTTATTGTCAGAACGAATAACATTACCATCCCTGGTATCCAGAATAGCCACAGCCCCTGACGTATGGTGGAGCAACTTTCCCTCTTCCTCGCTGAGGAGCAGATTATCATGTCTGCCAAAACCCTCCGGAATTGAGAGCCGGGCCTGCCAGAGCACATTGTCTGTTTTGTTATTCAGGTCCAGCGCAACCACTGTAACCTGCCCTGACGAATCGGGAATGGAGAGGTATGCGCGGGTAAAATCTTTGCTGTACACCACATTCATTTTTCCGATTTTAAATTCCAGGAGCTGTTCCCTGGATAATATTGGGCTGCTGAAAATATTCTCTGGCTGAAATTTATTTCCCGGATATGCCTGATAAAGCGCAATGTAACCAGTATTATCATCAGTATAACGAATAACCGGGAACAGTAATCTGCCATCCCCGGTTAAAACAATACCCGCCGCGTTGAGTCCCCAGGAGCCATATGCTCCCCACTGGCTTACCTGACCCGCTTTACTGACGGTATGCCCGTGGATACCACAACGGTTTTTTTTATCACTATCAAACTCCGAAGGACGACAATCTAGGCCGCCAATAGCATAAATACCGCCATCCGGTGCCGGGAGTAAACGGTCCGTAATGGTATCCAGCGTTGTCTCCCAGGCTTTTTCAGCATGAACAATTTCCTGTTCCGCAAATGCGGAAGCACATAATATAAAGCCAAGTCCTGTCATTATTAATCTGTGATAACATCTATTATTTTTAACGACCATAAATTACCCCTTGTATTAATTGAGGTTGATCTTAAACTACACCCCCCCCCTGAAATCTGAATTTTGCCTGATATTAATATATCCTCTGGCCATACTCATGATGGCGCCCTGCAGCATTAACAGTGGCGGGTTGCCGGAAAACAGGTCTGAATTGTTTTTTAATGAAGCACCACCGGAAAGTCCTGCTGGACAAGGATGCAACCTCCCCTTGCCTGCCACTGACAGCAGGCACTGTGGAAAAAATCCGGATGTGGTGCTACGTATCACCTCCTTTTTGCTGAGGGGCAATCAATTTCATTAGCATAAAATCATAAATATATCATTAGCGTCACTTTGTCATTTCTGTGTAATCTGGAACGAAATCTTTGTTGTGACTTTTATACAATCCGCAGTGACTTATCAAGTTATTACATACGAGCTAAATAAATGAAAAAAAAACAGTTACATTTAAATTTATTGTTAATTGCACTGGCTTACTTTGGGCTATCATCTTCCTCTTTTGCTGACTTGCAAAAAAAAGAAGATATAAAATTAGGCATGGATGTTGTCTGTGGCGTTAAACTCGTATCAGATGGTGATCTTTATGCAACAGGTTATAATTATAAAAATAAACAAACTCTGCTTTATAAAGTATTGCAACAAAATTTCACATTAATCCATGAGGGCACGATAGAAAGTCCGGATGGAGGTGAGGTGAGTTGTAGTTCAAAAATTATTCCCGGCAAGGAAGAAGACCTGTTTATACCTGTTAACTGGGTGATATATCATGGAGGCGGAAATGGTTATAGTTCTGCAGGCTATGTTTATCGTGTGAAATTCAAGAAAAATAAAAACGCTGTTGTGTTTAAGAAGGATGATATTCATTTTGATAAGGTTTTTTTAGGAAAGGACATAACGAAACTGTACGTAAGCTCTTATGCTACCTGGTCTATGGATCGTCACAGCACAAGTATTACAGAGATTAATCTCGATAATAACACAGTCTCATGGGAAAATGATTTTCGTCTTGCATCGCGAGGCAGTATTATCAGCCCTGACAACACCATGATTTACCTTATTGATGAACAAAAAGCGGATATTGTATCCTTGCCAGAAAGAAGAGTTATTGATGAGACGCCTCATTTTATTGATGGGTTTGCTCCTGGGATAGATAATTATGGTGACATTTATGGAACGAGATACGGCAATCTATTAACTATGGCTAAAATTCAGCCATTTACTTCTTCCCCCGATAAGCTGCTATGGCAAATGCCATATCCTCATTCTTTATTTGATGAAGGGGACGGTTACAAGAAATTAGTCCCTGGTTCCGATGGGGCAATTTATGTAGATGGTGTATCAAAAACTGAAGGTGCCGGAATTCTGGTTTTCGACCCGAAATCGAGTATTCAGAAAACGTTTATCCCCTTCCCGTCAGAAAACGTAGACGCTGCCCCCTATGCAGTATCTCCTGCTGTTTTTGATAAAAATACCGGGCAGGGTTACAGTTATTCCTATTCGCTAAAAGAGACTGAAAATGGCAGAGATCGTAGCTTTACCGTCTGGTCATTTTCTCCTGAAACGAAAGAAACGAATATTATTTCTACCTTTAATACAGGTGATTATTTCCCTCAGTTTTTTAATGTTATTAACAATAAACTATTTCTGTTTATAAAAGATACTCTCCATATCCTCCCGCTGGGCATAGCCAGTGGAGAGTATGCAGACACCGGGCTGGCCATCAGCGGTACCCTGCCGGAAGAGCAGGGTACACCGCTTCACAGTCACCGGCATATCACCTGGCAGGTGAACACCCCGGACGGTACCTCCCTGGATTCCGGCGCCCTGACACTGCCTGCCGCTGACCCGGACATGCTGGGCATCACTGCCTGGCCGTTACGCCTGGCGGAAGCCATTAACCGCAGCGGCGGAGCACTGAAAGCCGGAGAAATGGAAAACGGGGTCATTACGCCACTGGCCAGTTCGTACCGCAACCATTTCTGGCTGCCTGAAGGCGAAAAATGGCAGGGAGCCACTGTCCGGCTGGCATTCCTTCCGTCTGAGGCAACTGACGACAAATGGCGTCTCAACAACCGTGATGACAGCGCACTGCCGGCCAGCCTGGTCACCGGCGAACAGTCGGTGCTGCCTGAAAAAATGGTGTTTGAGCTGTTCAGTAAAAAAAGTGGAGCCAGGTCTCCGCTTGAAGTTGACGGGCTGAATACAAAGAACCGTTTCACATGGGCGATGGACGTGGCCCGGAAAGTAAACGCGCAGTCTGATGTGATTAAGCTCGGGGAGGTGTCTGCTGATGGTGGCCAGACAGTCAGTCCGCTGGCCAGCCAGTACCGTAACCGGCTGTGGGTTGCCAGTGATGGTGATGTCGAAGTGACGGGCTGTACGCCTGCAGTCTTTTGTCAGACAGGAAATTAAATGCCCTGCGTTGCTCTCCCGGCAGGGAGAGTAACGCCCGTTTCAGGGGGGCTGAATGCCGTCATATTGCAGCTTTGCTTCCATTGGGCCAAGAAAGTCGGACTCGAAAGAGGGAGAACTTTCGGTAAATTTCCTGCCAGCAATAGTGCCAGAGCTGCCGGGTCAATCCGTCAGACAGTACGGGGATGGGATTTGAGCCACAAAACACCGATATCGCTGGAGACAATGGTACATGTTACGAGGCTGGGTCGCTTACTATGGACGCTTTTATCGACATATTGCCAGACATGTCGATCTGTACCTTGCATCTTCACCGTGGTTTACTTTCAGCATCTCGGACTGATCTCATAAATATCAGTAAAATATCATAAAAACCGTGCGCGTCCCTTTGCTAACCATCTAAATTTGACGTTTGATTTTTAAGGTTCTCTTATGAAACGTAAAATGCCTGTTTTGCGTGCAACAGTCTTTATTTCTTTGGTCGCTGTACCTACGGTGCAATCGCAGTCTCTCAGCTTTTCTGATGATGAGGTAAAGAATAGTCCGGTTATTAAGCTGCTCTCTGGAGATAATGGCAATAACTATGCGTTAAGGGCGAAATGTGACGTTAATGGCAATGGTGCTCTGTTTGTGCAGGCTTTCAGTAACGATAATAGCAGTCGCTTACACTATGTGCAGATCGATACTGGGGCCTACATTCGAAGTCAGTCTGGGCAAGGGTGTTTTCCTGACTGGATGAAAAGTTATGATTTTCAGTTCATGCAGGGGCTGCTTTGGCTTAGCGCTCCGGTAAATATCTCAAAATCTGATGGTAATATCGAAACCCGGCTACACGTCTGGCAGATTCAGGCCGATGAGCATTCAACCACGGCCCATCTGATTTTTCAGACCGAACCTGAAGATATTGAAAAACTATATAAGGTTTTAGCAATAGCTCTGGATGGCATTAATAAAAAACTTTACCTGAGAGCCAGTACAGTTGAAGAGGAAAGTGGTGGCCAGTATCGAAAAGCAAAAGGAAAATTGTTCACGGGAGATCTTGTACTTCAGCACGAAAATTCCTTATCCACTCCACTCATGCTTTTCTCTCATTCCAGACCTGATATATCTGTCTCCTCTTTAGGGCTTTTTATCAATGCTGATTCTGCTAAAAAGGGCCCACACGTATTGGCTCTAAGCAGTTTTAATCCATTAGAAGCAATTTACTATGCGGAATATTTTAAATTGAATTCACAGGGACTCCTGAACCGAGAGAGTATCAACGGAAATGAGGATAATGAAAACGGGATAATGTTGCGGCCAGGTGGCTTAACCACACAAACGAGCCAGTATGATTATGATACCAGCCAGGGGTTGCTATACAGTCGAACCGACTTACCAGCTTTCGTCCAAATATCAGCCTGTAAGTTATTTACTCCTTTTGCGGCTGATTTTTGCACCTTTTCTGAAAAGATTTATACCAGTGATGCTGCGGGATTGTACTCGATTACTCATAACGATAATGAAGTCATCGCTTCAGGGGAAAAAAATATTTTCACTTTCACCTTAAGTCCCACCAGACAATTGCAACAAGCGTTTCATTTCGATCTCGATGAAGGCAACTTTCCCGGTATGATATTTAACGGTAAAAATTTACCGGCATTTTCGCATCCTGCGTCAAATGCTTTCTATCGGGCGTACTGGGACCGCAATAGCCGGAACATTAAAATAATAAAAATCAGTCGCGATGGTCACACCATAGATGAAGCGTTCTGGGTTGCACCAGAAGAAGTTAATCACGGTAAGTCAGGTGAAAACGACGATAGTCTGAAAGACTTGTTTGACAATAACACCAGGATGCAACTCAATCACAATACAATCATCCTGACGATAAAAAACCAGATATATTTGGTTCAGATCGAAGATAAGGAAACAACAAAGTCGTTAATTGCACTACAACAAATTGACGGAAAACTCATCCCGGAAAGGGAGCGTAAGCATCCTCATCGTATTAGCTGGGAAGTGTATGATAAAGACAACAATCGCGTTGATACAGCGTCGGGATATCTCGATATTGACGGTTCAGACCCAATGCTGCTGGACCCGTTCCGCTGGCCTATGCTGGTCAGCGAAGCTATTAATCGTCAGGGAGGCATGCTGAAGGCCGGCGTAAAACAGCAGAAAGGGGATAACATCGTCCCGGGTAAACCGGAGGCAAGTCAGTACCAGAACTGGCTGTGGCTGGCGGAAAATAAAGTGTCAGAAGGATATCATGTTTCACTGAGCGTCGACCTGCTGCAGGAAGCTCCGGCATCTGTCTGGTCCCTGAACTCCTTTGATGCTCAGCAGGCATTTGTCAGCGAGGAAGGAGATGATTTCAGTAAGAAGACCATCCACTTCACCGTTACCCGGGAGGGAGAAAAAACGCAGGAGTATATTTTTACCACCCGGGAGAAGGACCGTTTCATGGCGGTGATGGATATTGCCCGGCAGGTTAATAAGACCATCCCGGATGTTCAGTTGGGAGAGAAAGCGTCCGGTGACATTGTCACACCTCTTGCTTCCCAGTACCGCAATACAATCTGGGTAAAAACTGGTGCCAATGGAAAGCCGTCTGTTTCTGTTAAGTGGCGGGTTGAGTAACGGAACCAGACTACGTTGGGGTCTGACGCTCAGTGGAACGAAAACTCATGTTAAGTAAGTAGTAAGCATCTTCTACATGAGGCCGGAAAATGTAGAGTAAAATACTCCAATCTGCTACCGGCTAAAACTTGTTTCTCCAAGAGACTGTGGTATGGGCGGGTACAGCAAGAGGGAGATCCATCAGCCTGAAGACCGACAATTATCGTGAAGTAACGAAAGAACATGCAGCTTTCGATAACTGATTGAATGACGTTGATCCGGCTGAGTTCTTTATCTGACATAGTCACATGCATCCTGATGTCTCCATGGCTTGAGGATTGGATCCTTTATGCCAGATCTCACCCTCTACCGCATCAAGTAGCGATGCCGGACAAAGCGTATTCACGATCTCACCACCTGACTAAGGCGCGAATCCCATGGGCAGAATGTTATAGGCTGGCGCAAGACGATATGGATGACCATGCGCACTGACACATCATAAGCTAGACTACTAGTCTGATATGTATACGTTAATGATTCATGTCATAATTTTTGCGAATCAAACCAACATAAGGTTATTTATGAAAAAATTTATTATGATAGCACTTGTTGCTGCGGCTGTTTCTGGCTGTGCCCAACAATCATTCTCAGTAAACAAAGCAGCGACGTTCGTACCTCAGCAAGTCACGACACATCATTTCTTCGTCAGCGGCATTGGTCAATCTAAGCAAATTGATGCTGCTCAGATTTGCGGTGGTGCCGATAAAGTTGTTCGTACTGAAGTTCAGCAGACTTTTGTAAATGGATTACTTGGATTTATTACATTCGGTATCTATACCCCTCGTGAAGCAAGAGTTTATTGCGCGAAATAATCATTTGGTCAGCAGAGTAATTACTGCTGACCTTTTCTTTTCCCATTGTGATGGAGTGCAAGCTTCTGAAAACACGTCAGTCGGTTTTATAACCAAGAACCCTCATTACTGGTCTGCTCTTACTAGCACAGCAGATACATTCCAGAATATTTTGATCTTGATGAGCGAGTGCTGAACTTTATTAATCAGCGCTGAGGCAGCGCACAACAGGTTTGGCTAAGATGGACTTTTTGCTCAAACTGGATACTCTTATTTCTTGAAAAATCAGTAGTAAATGCTTGCAGGATGGGAGGCATGCGACTTTGGTGCATGGATACACCACAATTATAGCATAGCGGTCATGAATTTTCAGGATACAGACTCATGCCACACAAATATAACGCCGGAAAGCGCCATCATATACTCAAAGCCAGATTCACCGTCACCAACTGGTCTCAATACGAAAACGGTCTCAGGCAACGTGGCTATCTGACCCTCTGGATCTCTCCTGACGTCATTGCCGAGTGGAAGGCTACTCCCCGCGAGTTTCCCGGAGGCCAGCCTCGTTATTCTGACCTCGCCATTCAGGCCTGCCCGACGATACGTGCCGCTTACCGCATCCCCCTCCGACAGGCCGAATGCCTGATGCTGTCGGTTTTCAGGCTGATGGTTCTCCCTCTTGCCGTACCCGGCCATACCACGGTCAGCAAACGGGCTGCCGTTCTGCCTCCTCTCTCGCGTATTGTACAGTCCGGGGACATGGTAGACACTTACAACTGAGGCATAAGAACCCGTTTATGGAGTCACTTATGCCCTGGGATGCGAGAGATACCATGTCATTACGTACCGAGTTTGTACTGTTCGCCTCGCAGGACGGGGCGAACATCCGTTTCCTCTGCCGTCAGTTCGGCATTTCTCCTGCCACCGGCTACAAGTGGCTTCAGCGCTGG
Source organism: Enterobacter asburiae (assembly GCA_011754535.1). Classification (NCBI taxonomy): domain Bacteria; kingdom Pseudomonadati; phylum Pseudomonadota; class Gammaproteobacteria; order Enterobacterales; family Enterobacteriaceae; genus Enterobacter; species Enterobacter asburiae. The sequence continues at coordinate 93,401 of JAAQVN010000002.1, forward strand.
GCTGAGGAAGGTGCCTCCGGTCTTCAGGACCGCTCCCGCGCACCTCATCATTCCCCGAACCGCTCATCTGACGACATCACGGCCCTGCTGCGCATGGCGCATGGCCGTCATCAACGCTGGGGCGCCCGCAAGATTAAGCGCTGGCTTGAAGACCAGGGGCACCGTATGCCTGCCTTCAGCACCGTCCATAATCTGATGGCCCGTCACGGCCTGCTGCCGGGCGCATCACCGGGCGTTCCGGCTACGGGACGCTTCGAACATGACGCGCCGAACCGGCTCTGGCAGATGGATTTTAAGGGCCACTTTTCCTTTGGCGGTGGCCGCTGCCATCCGCTCACCCTGCTGGACGACCACTCCCGTTTTTCCCTGTGCCTGGCGCACTGTACCGATGAACGGCGCGAGACCGTGCAGCAGCAGCTGGTCAGCGCGTTTGAACGCTACGGCCTGCCGGACAGGATGACGATGGACAACGGCTCACCGTGGGGCGACACCACCGGCACCTGGACGGCGCTGGAGCTGTGGCTGATGCGCCACGGTATCCGGGTGGGGCACTCCCGGCCTTATCATCCGCAGACGCAGGGCAAGCTGGAGCGTTTTCACCGCAGCCTGAAGGCGGAAGTGCTGCAGGGAAAATGGTTCGCGGACAGCGGAGAGCTGCAGCGCGCTTTCGATCACTGGCGCACGGTGTACAACCTTGAACGCCCGCACGAGGCGCTGGATATGGCGGTACCGGCCTCGCGTTATCAGCCGTCTGCCCGGCAGTACAGCGGCAGCACGCCACCTGAATACGATGAAGGGGTGAAGGTCAGGAAAGTGGATGTCAGCGGAAAGCTGAGCATACAGGGTGTCAGTCTGAGCGCAGGCAAGGCGTTCAGGGGAGAACGGGTCGGGCTGAGGGAGACGCAGGATGACGGCTGCTATGAAGTGTGGTGGTACAGCACGAAAGTGGGGGTGATCGACCTGAAGAAAAAGTCGATCACCATGGGTAAAGGATGTTAAAAAGTGTTCACCATGTCCCCGGACCGTACACGTACACGTACACGTACATAACTTAGTTGCTGCAGTTGGCGCTCCAGTCGTTTTTCCTGCCGCGCCTTCATCAGCGCCGTTATCGCGACAGAGCTCCGGATTTTGACAAACCGTATCCCCTTACCCCAATCCTCCAATAAAATCGGTATTGCCCTTAAGTCAAGAGATACTGCGACATCATTGATATTAAAAATCCAGAATTACTCATCTTTGCATGTGAAAACTATGTAGATGAGTTCCTCGCGACCAGAGCAGTCCGGTGCAAGAGCAGAGGACGATGGGAGTGCAATTTTGTCGAGTAAAATACAAAACCACAAATATGATATCATTAATTCACATAAAAACTTGAAAAATCTCATGAAATCATCATTTTCTTTTAAGGGGGGGGTTATTTTAGCCAACTAAAAAAAACGAATAACTCCCGAAAAAAAAATATTGAATTATTAAAGCAGCCTGTTTTTTTTACATATCGACGATATTTAGCTATAAGAATCTTCTTTTATAGATTAAGGGCAGGAACATCGGTCACCCATTGTGGATGCCCAAATCCATTGAAACGCAATTCCTCCGGCCTGCAAAACCATGAGGTCAGAGGGGTAGCATAACGTACACAATTCGCGACTGAGATAACGAATCGACAAGGATCGTTACTATGATATTTAAAAATAGAGAGGACGCGCGTGCGTCTGAAAATAAGTTATTACAACGACTTTCCCGTTTTCTGATATTTACCGCTTTTATTTTTACTGTTAGCACTCTAAGTGCTAATAATACTGTGACTAATCTACCTACCGAGCAGCGGTACATTCTTTATTATAAAACACCCGCAGTAACGACGCAGGATATTAAAAAATATCTGGCTCCAGAACTTAAGGATTTACCAGCTCTGCAAAATGAGCTGGCGATACGCTATGGGCTTAAACTGACCGAATGGCTATTGCTGCCCGATGATAATGCCTACACTCGTCATTATCCCGCAGTAACGCTTAATTACATCGGTAAAGATGAAGACATCCTGAAATTCACGCTTGACAGAAAACTCTCACACACGCAATTACTCAGGCTTAACCATGCAGTTAAATCGCCAGCGCAACTAAAAGACCTGCGAGGTCAATGGGTAATTGTGCCAACTGAAAGGCCTAAATCTGTGTCAGAAGTACACAATGAACGCGCGTCGATGCTGACACAACAAGCGGCATCACTAGGAAAAAATATCCAAATGTCAGGGATGAATAACGCATTGCGTTCCGCGGCCAGTCAGCACCTTAATAACATACTTACCGCCGAAGTTGAATCCTGGCTTAATGGCAAGAACAGTAAAGCCCGTGTTACGCTGGATAGCGGGACCAGCAAACAGGGTCGGCCCTCTGTCGGCCTGGATTACCTATACCCTTTTGCTGTCTGGCCGAGTGATATTCTTTTTACTCAGTTGAGTGCCCACCGTAAAAACTCACGTGATATTGTCAACCTCGGGCTTGGCTGGCGTCATAATTCAACTCCCCAACTGATGACAGGCAGTAACGTCTTTGTTGATCATGATATAACACGTCATCACAACCGTCTGGGGCTGGGTCTGGAGTTGTGGACAGAGCAGTTCCGCAGTAGCCTGAACTACTACATTCCTCTGAGTGGCTGGCGTTCCTCATCCGATACCGTTTTTCTGGATGATTCTGATTATTTTTCACTTTATGAGCGCCCAGCACGTGGCTGGGACGTGAATGTCATTACAGCGTTATCACGCCATATTTCTGTCAACGCCAGCTGGTTTAAGTGGTACGGTGATAAGGTGGATGTGACCGGCAACCGTGATCAATCAAGTAAAAACCCCGGAGGCCTTACGCTTGGGATACGCTGGCAACCCGTCCCGTTACTGAGCAGCCTGGCCGAACATCGCCTTATTACCGATCAGGATGATGAAATTAGGATAGGCATACAGCTGACCTGGGAGTTTGGCCGCAAATTTTCAGAACTACTGGATCCGGCCAACGTTACTTTATCCCCTTCGTTATTGCAGTCACGCAACGAATTCGTAACCCGGAATAACGACATTGTTCTTGCTTACCAGCGGCGTAGTAAAGATACCCCCCTGCGCTTTGAGCCGGCGACAATGAGCGCGAAAGCTGGAAGTCCCCCCTTCACTCATACAGTACAGGGGGCATTTGGTACGGTTATCTATCACTCAGCACAGCCCGAACTGGCCAGCGTGGACGCCACCAATGGTATGGTCACGCCATTACGTCGTGGGCAAACCACGATTTATGCCACAGAACATCATCAGCGCACCGGCAAAGCACGTCGACAGACGAGCTATGCCCTAACCATCCAGCCAGGTGATGCACTGCCGGGCGCCACTGATGTCACAATCAGCGGAGAAATGGCCTTAGAGAATCAACTCACGGGCCATTACAGTTATCAGGACAATAATGGTGAGGATGAAGCCGTAGGTGGCTCAGTTGTTAGCTGGTACTACGAGGATGCTCCGGATGCCATACTCTCTTCGGAGAAAACGTATACGATTAGTGAACATGATGCAGAAAAGGTGCTGGTCTTCCGTGTTATCCCCAAAAATCGGGCAGGCATAACCGGCCAGCCAGTAGAAGCCCGAATCCAGGGCCTACGTCGCCCAACTGTGCAGGATGTTGATATTATCGGCCCGGTGATAGTCGGCCAGACTGTCAACGCCATCTGGACAGGTCATCGAGCACTTGACCCCACCGTAAACAACGGTGCCGATATTCGCTGGGTAACTGTGAATAATGCAGGTGATGAAAAACAGGTAGGGGAAGGTGCTACGCTTACTCTTACAGAAGAGATGCGTACTCAGGGAGCACTTGAAGTCCGGGTCACACCATTGAGTCCTGGTGGGCTAAAAGGTGAGGAAATATGCTCACCACGTTACACAATTCTGCCTGCAGAACCGTTCTTCAGCGAAATGCCGTCTGTCAGCCCCGCGGAAGGGCTTTCACCGGGCGACCTACTGACGCTTAATTACGGGTACGGATCTCACCCGGAGGTCAGCGAAGGAGAGAGTCGCTACAGCTGGTTCCGCGTTTCTCCTGATGGTGGTAACCGCCAGGAAATAGCAGGTCAGACGGCCCGCACCTACCGGTCCGTTGCGGAAGATGCAGGCTATGCCCTGACTGCCTGTGTTCAACTGGTGGATGCAAAAGGCACGGTTTCCACGACGACCGAGTGCAGTGCGCCGTCACAACCGATAGGCTCGCTGCCGGTTATCAGCAATGTTGATATCAACGGACTGAAGGTGGTGGGACAGACTGTCACCGCCAGCTGGCAGGCTGCCCGCAGTGACGTTCAATTCCAGGTACGCTGGTACACTGTCGCCGACACGAGTACAGAGACGCTGGTCGGCGAGGAAGCCACCCTGTTGCTCACACAGGAAATGATGCAAAGTGGCCAGCTCGAAGTTCGCGTCACGCCGCTGAATGAAAATACGGTGTCCGGGCAGGAGGTTATTTCACCACGTTACACAATTCTGCCTGCAGAACCGTTCTTCAGCGAAATGCCGTCTGTCAGCCCCGCGGAAGGGCTTTCACCGGGCGACCTACTGACGCTTAATTACGGGTACGGATCTCACCCGGAGGTCAGCGAAGGAGAGAGTCGCTACAGCTGGTTCCGCGTTTCTCCTGATGGTGGTAACCGCCAGGAAATAGCAGGTCAGACGGCCCGCACCTACCGGTCCGTTGCGGAAGATGCAGGCTATGCCCTGACTGCCTGTGTTCAACTGGTGGATGCAAAAGGCACGGTTTCCACGACGACCGAGTGCAGTGCGCCGTCACAACCGATAGGCTCGCTGCCGGTTATCAGCAATGTTGATATCAACGGACTGAAGGTGGTGGGACAGACTGTCACCGCCAGCTGGCAGGCTGCCCGCAGTGACGTTCAATTCCAGGTACGCTGGTACACTGTCGCCGACACGAGTACAGAGACGCTGGTCGGCGAGGAAGCCACCCTGTTGCTCACACAGGAAATGATGCAAAGTGGCCAGCTCGAAGTTCGCGTCACGCCGCTGAATGAAAATACGGTGTCCGGGCAGGAGGTTATTTCACCACGTTACACAATTCTGCCTGCAGAACCGTTCTTCAGCGAAATGCCGTCTGTCAGCCCCGCGGAAGGGCTTTCACCGGGCGACCTACTGACGCTTAATTACGGGTACGGATCTCACCCGGAGGTCAGCGAAGGAGAGAGTCGCTACAGCTGGTTCCGCGTTTCTCCTGATGGTGGTAACCGCCAGGAAATAGCAGGTCAGACGGCCCGCACCTACCGGTCCGTTGCGGAAGATGCAGGCTATGCCCTGACTGCCTGTGTTCAACTGGTGGATGCAAAAGGCACGGTTTCCACGACGACCGAGTGCAGTGCGCCGTCACAACCGATAGGCTCGCTGCCGGTTATCAGCAATGTTGATATCAACGGACTGAAGGTGGTGGGACAGACTGTCACCGCCAGCTGGCAGGCTGCCCGCAGTGACGTTCAATTCCAGGTACGCTGGTACACTGTCGCCGACACGAGTACAGAGACGCTGGTCGGCGAGGAAGCCACCCTGTTGCTCACACAGGAAATGATGCAAAGTGGCCAGCTCGAAGTTCGCGTCACGCCGCTGAATGAAAATACGGTGTCCGGGCAGGAGGTTATTTCACCACGTTACACAATTCTGCCTGCAGAACCGTTCTTCAGCGAAATGCCGTCTGTCAGCCCCGCGGAAGGGCTTTCACCGGGCGACCTACTGACGCTTAATTACGGGTACGGATCTCACCCGGAGGTCAGCGAAGGAGAGAGTCGCTACAGCTGGTTCCGCGTTTCTCCTGATGGTGGTAACCGCCAGGAAATAGCAGGTCAGACGGCCCGCACCTACCGGTCCGTTGCGGAAGATGCAGGCTATGCCCTGACTGCCTGTGTTCAACTGGTGGATGCAAAAGGCACGGTTTCCACGACGACCGAGTGCAGTGCGCCGTCACAACCGATAGGCTCGCTGCCGGTTATCAGCAATGTTGATATCAACGGACTGAAGGTGGTGGGACAGACTGTCACCGCCAGCTGGCAGGCTGCCCGCAGTGACGTTCAATTCCAGGTACGCTGGTACACTGTCGCCGACACGAGTACAGAGACGCTGGTCGGCGAGGAAGCCACCCTGTTGCTCACACAGGAAATGATGCAAAGTGGCCAGCTCGAAGTTCGCGTCACGCCGCTGAATGAAAATACGGTGTCCGGGCAGGAGGTTATTTCACCACGTTACACAATTCTGCCTGCAGAACCGTTCTTCAGCGAAATGCCGTCTGTCAGCCCCGCGGAAGGGCTTTCACCGGGCGACCTACTGACGCTTAATTACGGGTACGGATCTCACCCGGAGGTCAGCGAAGGAGAGAGTCGCTACAGCTGGTTCCGCGTTTCTCCTGATGGTGGTAACCGCCAGGAAATAGCAGGTCAGACGGCCCGCACCTACCGGTCCGTTGCGGAAGATGCAGGCTATGCCCTGACTGCCTGTGTTCAACTGGTGGATGCAAAAGGCACGGTTTCCACGACGACCGAGTGCAGTGCGCCGTCACAACCGATAGGCTCGCTGCCGGTTATCAGCAATGTTGATATCAACGGACTGAAGGTGGTGGGACAGACTGTCACCGCCAGCTGGCAGGCTGCCCGCAGTGACGTTCAATTCCAGGTACGCTGGTACACTGTCGCCGACACGAGTACAGAGACGCTGGTCGGCGAGGAAGCCACCCTGTTGCTCACACAGGAAATGATGCAAAGTGGCCAGCTCGAAGTTCGCGTCACGCCGCTGAATGAAAATACGGTGTCCGGGCAGGAGGTTATTTCACCACGTTACACAATTCTGCCTGCAGAACCGTTCTTCAGCGAAATGCCGTCTGTCAGCCCCGCGGAAGGGCTTTCACCGGGCGACCTACTGACGCTTAATTACGGGTACGGATCTCACCCGGAGGTCAGCGAAGGAGAGAGTCGCTACAGCTGGTTCCGCGTTTCTCCTGATGGTGGTAACCGCCAGGAAATAGCAGGTCAGACGGCCCGCACCTACCGGTCCGTTGCGGAAGATGCAGGCTATGCCCTGACTGCCTGTGTTCAACTGGTGGATGCAAAAGGCACGGTTTCCACGACGACCGAGTGCAGTGCGCCGTCACAACCGATAGGCTCGCTGCCGGTTATCAGCAATGTTGATATCAACGGACTGAAGGTGGTGGGACAGACTGTCACCGCCAGCTGGCAGGCTGCCCGCAGTGACGTTCAATTCCAGGTACGCTGGTACATCGTCGGCAATAATGGATTGGAAGATGTCGAAAGACTGGTAGGAGAACAGAACTCCCTGACGCTGACACGTGACATGAAAAACCGCGGCGGACTGGAAGCCCGCGTCACGCCACTGACTCCGGGGGGGATAGCGGGTCTGGAAGTCCGTTCACCGCGTTATGCTATTAAGCAGTCTGAAGCCTATTTCGTGGAGAGACCTACGCTGGCACCGCCTGACAGCCTTCGTCCCGGAACCACCGTGACTGTAAACTGGCGTTACGGTTCATATCTGAATATTCCGGAGGGCAATAGCCGGATTGAGTGGTATCGCGTTTATAAAGACGAGTTTGGCCGCCCGGAGAAAATAGAAGGGGAAACCGGACGGCAGTATACCCTGAAAACTGGGGACATAGATTACCGGATCTTCGCCCGAGTGACGCTGGTTGACCAGCAGAATACGGAGGGTGATGTTCACAGTACTGGCTGGAGTGCGATTACGCAGTCTGTATGGAAGCTGGAGCCTGGCGGTGATACCAGTGCAGACACTGATGAACACATTGAAATGTACGTCAGACTGACAGAGAGAGACAGCAATGCTGGCTTAATCGGTCAACCCGTTCGTCTGGAATATGACCAGGATGCCATCAGCGTTGTTACTTTCCCTAATCATGGCAGCACCGACGGCGATGGGTATCTTTACGTGCATCTATACCCGAAAAAGGCCGGGAGCGGACAGATTAAATTCAGTGCAGGAGGCGCCAAAACCAGCTGGGACTATCGGTTTATCCCTGAGGTCGAATTTAAGGTGACGATTCTTGAAAGAGAGAAAGACGGCGTGGGTATCTGGTATACCTGGAAAGCGAGAGCAACAAAAAATGGCAACGTGATGCCCAACCTGCCTATCTGCTTTGAAACCGGGGTTTTCCCGATGGGGGAAGGAGCCGGGGGAGTATACAGACACTATTCTGGCACTACTGATAGTAATGGTGAACTAACCGGAAAAGACTGGCTGAAACCCTTATTCGGTTTCTCAACGGTGAAGGTGCTGAAACGTAAAAACGACTGCGTCAATGAAGCTTGGTCGTCTGTGGATTATACCTACATGGATTAACCTGCGGGGATGCAAATCCAGCGATGTTGGCCGTAGGATACCTGATACGTAAAGGGGCCAGAGCACAATATGGCCTCCTTTTACCAAAAGACGACCTAAAAACGATAAGCCGCCAGAAACGCATACAGCGACCACTCGTGCCCATGAATGGCTATACACATGGGCTCCATGGTGGGTCGCTTCAGCCCGTCGGCCTCCGAAACTTCGTCAGCCCGAAGGGCTGATGGCAGTAAGCGTCCCGTTAAGGGCGTGAAGTAAGGATTATTTTACAGATGACAGGAGTATTTCATGAACCTAGTTGGATGCCAGTCGCCGATTTTGCTGATGACCAAGCTCAACCAGCTTTCCGGATTATGATAAACCACATCCCCTTAATGCGACAGAACCCTCACCAGCGTTTGCAACAATACCAGGGAGTGTTGTCCATGCCCTAAAATAAATGTTATACTGCACTTATCTATTACTGAAACGATAATGGACATTTCTAATGTCAAAATTAAAAACAATGATTATTTCTATAGGCATAATCTCCACATCTTTTGGATATGCCCAGGAGTGTCAAAGAGTGGTAATTATTGATACAGCCAATTCTACTTCAACATTTTTAATTGGTGATAAATACAGTAACAAAGCTCAGGGGAAAGCAGTTTATTATGCTTTCAAGGACGGTTGGAAAATGTCTGAAAAAATTGCCCCGTCAGCAACATCTTCAGGAAAGATAATGATCGTAATGGAAAAAGAAACGTCTGGGGACTGCGACATAATTGATCCATTTATGAATTAAGAATTCAAACTGCTCTGTCGTATTAAGGATAAATACTTAAGCTTACACCTAGAGCCGTATTGACGTGGATGTGTTATTCAATTGGCAGTGTGATGTCCCAGGGTAGCAGTTCTGTATGACTGGATACAAAGGTGACAGATCAGACCGGGAACACAGGGAAGACTTTTCTAGTCTATCCGGACCACACTCTGGGTTTTCCTGGACACATCCGTACCGGCCCCGTTCGCCGTGAAGGTATATTCCACCCTCGGGAGATCTGCCCCACCTCCGGCGCGCCGGATATACGCAGGCACTCCACCGCTGGAGTGCCGTAACACTGTTATCACTGGCGATGCTCTGGATCCAGCTAGGCCGTGATTTCATCCTCACCATCCGCCTTATTCAGGTGTTCAGCTACTTCTTCGTATACTCCTCAACGAAACATCGTAGAATCTTTATCATGATTGATTAAACTCGAAGCTAGCAGTAAATAAGATAAACGCATATCATAATTTTTTAAGCAGAAAGTATTCATTCATCCATTCCTTTCCTTATAAATAATTGCTGTTATATTTAATACCAATGAAATATGTGAAACCCTTATTTATAAGGGGTTGCAACTAGCTTAAAATAAACTTAATCTAATAATGATAAATTTATAACAACATTGTAATGAGAAAAAATCGGTAATTAAGAATAATCTTGTGGCGATATAAACCATCCCCATAAGGAACATCACTTATGATGATATTTCTTTAATCATATCATCTCAAATCTCAATATTTATCGAGAAAAACCCTTACTCACATGACTAAAATCTCATATCAACCAAGATTTTTCTTCGTCGCTTACCCCGTATATCTTGTATATAAATATGACAAAAAAATAAAAAATGTAAATTCCATTCATTAATCCAAAGGGACATTGTGAAAATTAATGCACTAACATTAGGGGTAACCTTAGCTTTATCTTCACCGCTATCTGCAAGTGTGGCTAATATGAATACTTCACCTTGGTGGGAAGAATTCAGCTCTAATCCAGGTTTTGTCGAAGCCCTTCCTCACATTGGCTACAGCCTCGACGCACTACGGCAGGATACCGAAAAAGGATTACAGGAATCCGCAGACAGTCGTACAGCCTTGTTCTGGCTAAAACGTACGATGGATATGTATCCCCCTGAAACGCCCGATCACTATAATATGCCTGTCGCACACCATGAAACAAAAGACTGGCCAAACGGGCATTATGCAACGATGGGCCGAGGTATATTCTACTTTACCCGTACATTCGGTGAAACTGGTCAGACTATAACGATCAATACTGGTAATATCCCTAAAGGTGCAAACTGCTATGCAGCAACGGGACGGGATTTTAGCAATAAAGATGAAATGTATCTGAACCAACTCCCCCTCACACCTAACAGTGATAACTATTATACCTTCAAACAATCAGGTATTTTGCTCTTAGGCTGTGGAGATCCTGATAAACAACAGAACGGACAGTTTGTTTCGCTTAAGGTCAGTGGAGGAGATAAAAGTAATCTGTTTATTTTAGGTCAGAGCACTCAAAGTGATTGGCAGGCAGCCAAAACGACAGCCAGCCGTGCAGGTTTCGCATTTCTTTATGACGGACACGCCAATACCGTTGTTCCCAATGAAATGGCTCAGCGCACTAAAGAAATTATCGGGAAAGAGTTGGGGTCGAACCTTCGTATTATTGCACTCTACGAAAAGATAAACGGCATGGATGGCTCCGACCCTCTATTCACCTCTTCCATGGGCTCTATGTTTGCAAACTATGATACTTGCTGCTATGCAGATTATCGTAATGGTTATGTGGGTATAGGATTTAGCTCTGACAAGCTACATAATGACTGGGGCGTTTGGCACGAATTCGGACATCAGTATGAACCAACCCGTGAAGCCCTGAATCTATTTTCTGAGATACAAGTTAACCGTTATTCAATAGAAGCCTGCCAGCTGTTTAAGGGTCATGAAGTACCCCTTAATAAGTGCCACTCTGATATTACTACAGAAGATGGAAACTGGGATAAGAAGGCAGTTGAAAACTTCCTGGCATCAAATGTTGAGTATCAAGACTACAGCGCTATTAAAGATCTCTTCAAGCAACTTAGTTTCTTCTCTCGTCTGCGCTTCTCATATGGAGAGAACTTTTTCCCAAAAGTCAATCAGGCTCGCTTAAAAGCCATTAAGGCTGCGCCAGGGAACAGTCTGGCGGATAAGACTAATTATCTTCTGGGGTCGAAAGAAAAGGTAATCGACTTTAGTGTAGTAGCCTATAGCCAAGCTGCGGGATATGATTTACGTCAATACTTCACAAAATGGGGATTAAACTTTAGTGCTTCTGCAGGACGAAAAGTGGCAGAAATGGAGTTACCTCAACCAGGTGAAGAACAGGTGCTGCAGATTAGTTTGAGCCGAGATAAAATCACGGCAGTTGCGACTTATAATACCAGCTTTGGATATAGCGTTACTGCAAGAAGTAATCAGGACGATGTGAGTTATCGCTGGAGGCGCATTGGTGGGGACGCCCGTATTTACACTAAAACCCAAGAAGGAGCCACGGTGGAAGTGGTTATTCCTAAAAATGTTGAGGCCGTAAGTACGCGTTTTGAAGTGACAGCCGAAAATCGAACGGGGGAGGATAAAAAGATTGTTGAGGTTCAGGCACTTTCGCCTGAGGTAAAAATAACGGGGCCTACGGAAACCGCGGCTCACGAATCTGTTCGGCTTAAAGCACAGGCCAACTTTGACCAGGCCACCTATGACTGGACTCTGAAGCGCAACGGGCAGAACATTTCTGGTGGCATTGATGCCAGCGGCCAGATTGCTAAAAACCTGCCTGGCGGTGATTACACTGCTGAGGTATCTGCCTGGAGTGATAAAGGCGGACGTAAAGCCTCGGCAGAATACAAAATTAAGGTAAAGGAACAGGCACAGAACAACGATCAGGCGTTTATTAATGCCCTGAGCCTGTCCATGCAGTCAACAGATAACGGCGACAGCGTTACCTTCAGTGGCAACGTGGCATCTTCATCTGCTGCAACCAGTACTCCTGGTTACGCGTGGACCCTGCCGGCAGGTGCCCAGGGGGGGAGTAACGGCCAGCCTCAGCAGAGTTTTACCGTGACCAAAAACAAACAGGTTCAGAACCTGAAGGTGAAAGTTAAGGTTACGGCAGGTAAAGAGATGCGTGAACTGGAGCGGGACATCACCGTACCAGCTAAAACTGAAACCGGTCAGTACCCACTGTATAAGCCCGGTACAGACTATAAGGCAGGTGATGTGGTGAAAAACAAAAACGGAGATTTGTTCGAATGTAAACCATGGCCATACACTGCATGGTGTGGCAGCTCGTCGGCCCTGCATTATGAACCAGGTATTGGACTGAACTGGAAGGATGCCTGGAATAGTAAATAAGGGTCAGTAATGCATCAATCCTCATGAAAATGATGGATTAATACGAGCGAACTCTGTCTAAACGGCAGAGTTCGTTTTTTCTTGTCGATGAGAATACCAGTTACGTCAACCTATCTTACCTTTAATGTAGGCCACCGAGCTGTAAATGCCTAGACTGGCCCCATAGATTACCAGACACTTTGCCTCTCTTAAAAGTCTTGGAGCTATGTTTAACACCAGTCCGAATAATAAGATGGTTGAGGTATTATCAGGACCTGAGCGGCGTCGGCGTCGTACTCCGCAGGAAAAAATTGCCATTTTTCAGCAGACCATGGAGCCGGGCATGACCGTGTCCCACGTTGCTCGTTTGCATGGCATTAATGCCAACCAGATCTTCAAATGGCGAAAACAGTATGAAGAGGGATCGCTGACTGCTGTTACTGCCGGTGAAGATGTCGTCCCGGCCTCCGAACTGGCTGCCGCCAATAAGCAAATCCGCGAACTCCTGCGACTTCTGGGTAAAAAGACGATGGAAGCAGAAATACTTAAAGAGGCCGTGAAGTTCGGCCGGGCAAAAAAATGGATTGCGCATGCGCCCTTGTTGCCTGGGGACGACGACTAACCGACGTCTGCCGGAGTATCGGTGTATCGCGTGCGCAACTGAGTATCAGGGTTCACCGCCCGTCTGACTGGCAGGAGTGCAGGCGGTAATCCCGTTTTGACGACAGCGCTGTGTTATCCCGAATAAGCACGGCGCTGGCTGATTTACCGACGTATGGTCATCGCCGTTTGTGGGTGTTGCTGCGACGGGAGTCAGGAGGGTCTGCCGGTGGTTAACGCAAAGCGGGTATACCGTATTATGCGAGCCCACCACCTGCTTCTTGAACGTAAACCTGCTGATCATCAGCGGAAGCGGGCACATAAAGGGCGGGTGGCGGTAGCTGAGAGCAACCGGCGCTGGTGCTCAGATGGCTTCGAGTTCCGCTGTGACAATGCCGAAAAGCTGCGGGTGACCTTCGCGCAGGACTGCTGTGACAGAGAGATAATCGACTGGGCAGCCAGTACCGGAGGCTATGACAAAGAAACGGTGCAGGATGTCATGTTGGGCGCGATAGAAAAACGCTTTGGAAGGGAGTTGCCCACAGAGTCTCTGGAATGGCTGACGGATAACGCTTCGGCGTACAGGGCGCATGAAACGCGGGCGTTCGCCCGGATGTTGGGACTGGAGCCGTGCACAACAGCAGTCCGTAGCCCGGAAAGCAACGGCATAGCAGAAAGCTTCGTGAAAACGATAAAGCGGAACTACATCAGCATCATGCCGAAACCGGACAGCCAGGCAGCGGCGATGAACCTGGCGGTGGCGTTCAGTCATTACAACGAACATCATCCGCACAGTGCGCTGGGATATCGCTCACCACAGGAATATAGACACAGGAAGTTATCGCAACCGTAAGAGAGGAAAAGTGTCTGGATATATAGGGTCAAATCCAAAACCAGAAATTGGGAAATGAAGGATGCATATTCTGTCAGAACATTTAAAGGTACTTGCTACTGCATCAACCCGAGAGGGCTACTTGTTCTTCTAAAAAAAACCGCTCACGGGATCAAAATGAGCGGATTAAAATGTAGACAACTTTTTAGAAGACTATTTTTATCAAAGCACGGATTTAGGAAGTTTATGAAACTAACAGTAGAGTAATGTCGCGATAACGCTATATCTCTGCCGTTAAATTCACTTTGCCATATCCTGTGATGTAAAGACATTAGTTTTATCTCATAATGATTGAGATAGTTCTTGTATGTAATTAACGGCACTATTCAATGAGTTAGGTGCAGCCCTCCATAATTCACAATAAGCCCCCTCCCCTCTCTTTGTTCTAATAAAAGGAAAGACATTTCTGCACATCTTTTGAACAAAAACTTAAAGTGCATCGGAAACATTTTGTTTATCTTTTTCACTGAATAACATTGGAGGTTATCTCGTGAAAAAATTATCTATTATTGCCCTTGCAACTCTGTCTGCAATTTATGGTACTCATGCGTTTGCGGTAGAAGTTACCCCAAATGAAAGTGGTAAAGTGGTTGCAGAGCAGCGTGGTTCTGCAGGAGAGGTAAGCCGCCACCGCGGCGATCGTCTAAAAACTAAGCTTCAGTGGAAATCCTGGAGCAACGATATGGAAGGGTTACATCCACACAGCCCGAAAAATTATCGTGTTTATAAAGTTGATTACACTAATCCTGGTGATATTTATCCTTCGTCTGGCAACAGCGATAGCCTGATTCTTAAAGATAGTGAAAACGGCTTTGCAGGAAATCTCGAAAAAAATGTGCCATTTCAGCATAACAGCAATAAAATCGTCGGTATGTACTATGATGAGTGGGCATACTGGGAGCGCTCTTTCACTGCTGATTTAGTACCTGCCAATAACCTGACTCATATTTTCTGGAGTTTCCTGGGCCTATGCGATTTTAACTCTACTCGCCCAGGTAACGTCACACTGCCGGTCACTGAAAATACTGGGCTGGTTGCTGAGGGCAACGAGCGTGGTCAGAAAATTCTTAAGGCAATGTGTGGTCAGGGCGACTTCCCAACAGAAAATGGCTCAACGGCCTGGCAGGGCAAAGATACACCGGCCAAACAGCAGGGTGATTTTAATGTCACTCGCTATGATCCGCAGGCATCCTACTACGGTCTGCAAGCGCTGGAAAAAATGAAGAAAGCGAATCCTAAGCTAAACGTGATGGTCTCTATCGGCGGTTGGTCGATGAGTTCGCCATTCCATGCGATGGTTGAAACCCAGGAAGGACGAACTATCTTTGTTAATTCCGTGATGGATTTTCTTAAAGAAAATCCATTTGTTGACGGTATAGACCTTGACTGGGAATTTGTCGGCTCCACTGGGCCGTCCGCGATCGGTGACCTGGCAACAGATGGTTATCAACAAGAACGCAGTCGCTACACCAAACTGGTGAAACAACTGCGCCAAGCGATGGACGCTAAGTACTCCGGTTCACAACGTAAGCAGTTAAGTGCGGCAGTCAGTGCTTCTCCTGCAAAACTTGCAGCGATTGATTTTAATAGTCTGAAAGATGACTTCGACTTTATTAACATCATGACCTATGACATGTATGGCGCCTTTGCCCGCAACCCAGGACATCAGGCTGCTGTATATGCCAAACCTATCGCCGGTACCTATTATCAACCGGGAAGCCAGAACAAAGTCAAAGATGAAGCGGGAAACATTATCATCGATGGCCAGGGGAACTCCATGACAGGTGAGCAAGCCCAACGAGGCTTCAGTACCGAAGGTGCAGTTAAAGCTATTCTCGATAACAACCCTGATTTCCCGTCAGAAAAATTGGTCGTTGGGGCGGCAGCTTACAGTCGTGGATGGCACAGCGTTAGCGTTAAGCCAGAACATGACAAACTCTTCTGGCACGGTATTGCCAACGGTGAAGCTGTCAGCCGTAAAGGACTTGGCAGCAACGGTAGCTATGAGCACGGTGTAACCGATTATCGTGAACTTTACGACACATTTATTAGTAAGAAGGTGGACACTTACTACGATAAGCAGGCTGAAGCGGCTTATATCTGGAAACCAATCAGCAGCGTGAACGGAAATCCAACTGCACAAGTTGAAACCTTCGACTCTCAGCGTTCTGTCATTGCAAAAGGTGACCTGGTTAAGAAGTACAAGCTGGGCGGTCTATTCGCATGGGCAGCATCCAATGATAATGGACTGATCCTGAACAGTATGAACGCGGCGGTTTGTAATAAACGCAGTAGTGGTGATTACTACAACTTTACTGAGCACTACAATGGTGTTGTCGACACCAAAGTACTGCAATCTCAGAATGATGTTCCGGTAAAAGTGGATGAAATCCTCTCTGGGGCACAGAATTATAATTTTGACGGTAAAGCATATTGCTCGGATGATATCGAAATCGACGCACCGGCCGTTACGCTCGACAGAACCAGCCTTAGCGTGGTTGCCACAACTAACACTGGCTTTGGTTATAAGGTGTCCGCTAACAGCAGTCAGGACGATGTTACATGGAAGTGGGAACTGGCTGAGGGCGATAAAAATATTTACCTGAAGTCTTACGACAAATCCACTGCAGAAATTGTAGTTCCCAAGCAAAATGAGAGCCACATTTCTGATATGTATGCAAAATTCAAAGTCTCTGCTACCAAGAATGGCAAAACGGGACATTCTTATGTGACCATTAACGTTGTTAAGCCCGCAGTGTCTATTACTGGCGATTCTCACATGTCTCCGGCTAACCCGGTAAAACTGACGGCCAGAGCCAACTTTGACCAGGCCACCTATGACTGGACTCTGAAGCGCAACGGGGAGAACGTTTCTGGTGGCATTGATGCCAGCGGCCAGATTGCTAAAAACCTGCCTGGCGGTGATTACACTGCTGAGGTGTTTGCAAGAAGTGATAAAGGCGGGCGTAAAGCCTCCGCAGAATACACCATTAAGGTAGAGGAACAGGCACAGAACAACGATCAGGCGTTTATTAATGCCCTGAGCCTGTCCATGCAGTCAACAGATAACGGCGACAGCGTTACCTTCAGTGGCAACGTGGCATCTTCATCTGCTGCAACCAGTACTCCTGGTTACGCGTGGACCCTGCCGGCAGGTGCCCAGGGGGGGAGTAACGGCCAGCCTCAGCAGAGTTTTACCGTGACCAAAAACAAACAGGTTCAGAACCTGAAGGTGAAAGTTAAGGTTACGGCAGGTAAAGAGATGCGTGAACTGGAGCGGGACATCACCGTACCAGCTAAAACTGAAACCGGTCAGTACCCACTGTATAAGCCCGGTACAGACTATAAGGCAGGTGATGTGGTGAAAAACAAAAACGGAGATTTGTTCGAATGTAAACCATGGCCATACACTGCATGGTGTGGCAGCTCGTCGGCCCTGCATTATGAACCAGGTATTGGACTGAACTGGAAGGATGCCTGGAATAGTAAATAAGGGTCAGTAATGCATCAATCCTCATGAAAATGATGGATTAATAC